>NZ_AP014822.1 GCF_001548115.1 Geminocystis sp. NIES-3709
AACTATGCAGGATCTAGCTTTGCAGTTTGAGCGGTTAGATTTAGATGCGTTGGTGGCACAAAAGGTACAGGAATATTTAGATATTCACCTAAATTCTTTAGTTAATTACTTAGTAGAGAATAAGTTAAGACCTATATCAAATATAGACAAGAGGGAAACAGCAATAGATGAGAACTTAGTTAAGAATGGGTTATTAACTAATGATTTGGAAGAAGATGAAAGTTTGGCTGAAAGCAATATTGCTGATGATGGAGAGTTAAAAGTAGTCCCTGACAAGGATAAGGATGAAAAGGAAGTTTTTTCTCTACCAGTGCAGGGTGCACAACGCCTTGGGGATAAACAGAAAAAGGAATCTGACCAAGTTAGTAACAAAGATATTGACCAAGTTGATGACTTAAATAGAAAGGATAGTAATAAAGATACTAACCAAGTTGAGAAGGTAAGTGAGGAGGATATATCTCCAACTGAACAGGGTCATAATTTAGTTAGCAATAAAGTTAGTAACAAGGTCATCGAGAATGATGAAGGGAAACAAGATGTCAAGGATTCTTCCACACCAACTATTACAGAGGAAAATCCAGCTTCTCAATTAGTTAATATCCACGCTCAGAATGAAGTTAATAACCAAGCTGATGTGAGTGATATTCCTGCGGACTTTTTAGCGTTACCACGAGAGAAGGTGGAAACTAAGATATTGGCTCAGACTCTCGGTTTTAGTTCATCTGCAAGGGTAAGTGAGTTGGCTAGTGGTAAGAAGAAAACTCTGCCTTTTCGAGAGTTTTGGGATTATTTGTCGGTAAAAAAAACTACCAAAACTGATAAGAATGGTAAGCAGGTTAATTCTTATGAGTGGACAAAGATTAAGTAACTTAAATGTTAGTATTTATATTCAAAGGGAGATATAATGACGCAAACAAGAAAGGTTAAGATTTCGGTGGGGAATTTTATTTTAGAGGCTTCCCAACGGTACATTAAAAAACGTTTTGCTGAGTTACCTCCTGCTATAAAGACTACTATTCCTGAGCGCAAGGGTTTAATTGCATTGACTCAGTGGGAGTCGGCTAAGGTTTTTTGGCAATCTCAGGCTGAGATGGGAAATACCCTAGCTCAAGATTTAATCAAGGCTATTGCTGAATATAGGGTGACTGATTTCCCGATAATTCCATCTCTTCCCCCCGTTGAGGTTTCTAATTTTGTCTCAAATAATCTGCTCGATGGTTCGATCGATCCTTCTATAGCTATCTCTGAAACATCTGAACCTATACCCGTTTGCTCGATCGTCCAAAACCAAGATATTAGAGATACACAATCAACTTCAGTCAATAATACTGCCACTGAAACGCAATTTACTTCAGTTAATAATACCTTCTCCGAAGCACAATCAAATTTAGTTAACAATACTGCCCCTGAAGCACAATTACCTTTAGTCAACAATAGTAATAATGAGGTTAAATTAATCGCTGATAGCATTGAAGTTGCGTCTGTCTGGATGATTGAGGCGGGTATTGATGAGAAGGCGATGGCTTCTTGGAAGTTGAAGGAGTTAGCTAAACAGATACCTGCTTTACAGGGTGTGATAAGTTCGGCACTTGAAATTATTACAAGTAACAGTAATTCCCCTAGTGGCATGATTGTTAGTCAATTAGCTACGGAGTTATCAACTAAAATGGGCACTAAAGTGACACCAGCCAAGATAAACCAAGCCTTACATGATTTGGAGTTGCAGGATTGGGCTAAACCAGGGGTAAATCGTGAAAGGAAGTTAACCCCCAGAGGGCAACAGTATGGGGTGGCGTTGTTAACGACTTCGGCTGATGGTTGGCAGGGCGCTCAACTGCGGTGGTATGATTCCGTTATTCCCTTACTGTGTCAATATTTCGATGCTTCAAGTTGAGTTTTATCGATCGAGGGAATTCTTAAAGCTAGGTGATCATTTTTACCCCATTAAAAGCTAATGAGGTAATGCAAAAAACTGTAACAAAATAGGTTGTTTGCAATATCTACTATACCATTATCAAAGTCTTAATTTCCCTTTTTCTACCGCTTGATCGATCGCGCCTCTGAGAAAATCCGATTGATAATTATGTTGTCATCAAGGACAATAGGAAAGATAAGCAAAACTAAAGGTATCCCGATAAATGATTACAGGTGAGTTAAAATCTAAAGTTGATAAATTGTGGACAACGTTTTGGAATAACGGTATTAGTAACCCTCTTTCAGTGATAGAGCAAATATCGTACCTACTCTTTATCAAACGTTTAGATGACTTACAATTAGCCCAAGAGAAGAAGATAAAACGTTTAGGGGGTACTTTAGACAATCCTACCTTTACCCCAGAAAATAACCATTGTCGTTGGTCAGTATTCAAAAATCAAAATCCTTCTGATATGTTAGTCACAGTAAGGGATTCCGCTTTTCCTTTTATCAAAACCATCGGTAGGGAAGGGGGTGCTTATGCCCAACACATGAAGGATGCAGTATTTTTAATCGCTAACCCTGCTTTATTGGCGAATGTAGTGGAACAGGTTGAGCAGATGCTTGAGTTACTGACGAAACAAGCTAATGATTCTCAAGATAAAACCTACATCGATTTACAGGGGGATTTGTATGAGTATATGCTTTCAAAGCTCACCACCGCAGGAACTAACGGGCAGTTTCGCACTCCTCGCCACATTATCAAGATGATGGTGGAGTTAATGAATCCTTCCCCCCATGAGGTAATTTGTGACCCTGCTTGTGGTACAGGAGGCTTTTTGGTGGCGGTAGCAGAATATCTACGTCAGAAAAAGGATAGTGAGGGTAATTATATTTTGCATAATCCCGCCCACCGTAAGCATTTTAACGAGGAGATGTTTCACGGTTTTGACTTTGATGCTACCATGTTAAGGATAGGTAGTATGAACATGATGTTACACGGCATTGAAGACCCGAAAATTGAGGCGAGGGATTCTTTAGCTCAAGAGCATTCAGAGGTATCGGAAGCCTTTACTTTAATCTTAGCTAATCCTCCCTTTAAGGGTTCTTTGGAAGCTAATACGATCGCTAAGGATTTAACGAAGGTAATTAGTACCAAAAAGACGGAGTTGTTATTTGGGGCGTTATTTCTGCGGTTGTTGAAGAAGGGAGGAAGAGCGGCGGTAATTGTGCCAGACGGGGTGTTATTTGGTTCTTCTAATGCTCACAAAGCCCTGCGTAAAACGTTGGTAGAGAGTCATAAGTTGGATGGGGTTATCTCCATGCCTTCGGGGGTTTTTAAGCCCTATGCTGGGGTTTCTACGGCGGTGCTGATGTTTACTAAGACGGGGGTTGGTGGTACTGATGCGGTGTGGTTTTATGATATGTCTGCCGATGGTTTATCTTTGGATGATAAGCGTCAACCAGTAGAGGAAAATGATATTCCCGACATTATCAGTCAGTGGCATAGTCGAGATATTGACAAGGATACTAACCGCACGGCTAAGGCTTTCTTTGTGCCGAAGGAGGAAATAGTCAAAAATGGTTATGATTTGTCTATCAATCGTTATAAGGAGGTGGAGTATGAGGAGGTTAGTTATGAGTCTCCTAGGGTGATTTTAGGTAAGCTGAAGCTGATGGAGGAGGAAATTATGGGGGATTTGGAGTTTTTGGAGGGAATGTTGGCTAATTAAAAGAATATAAGACTATTTCCGATAGAGAGGTTTTAAAAATTTAGCCTTTACTAAGGTATAGAGGAGTTAAATGATTGTAAATTGGTTAAGGAAAGCTAGATATTTAGGATCAGCGGTAGTAAAATGATATTTTATTGATAAACTATCATGGCTCAATACACTAAGAACTATTTAGAAGGATTATACAAGATACTTAAGGTAAATCCAGATTTCCCTTTAAATCAACAACTCAAGATAGATATTAATTATGTTTATTGGGCACTTACCGACTACGATAATTACGTCATTATAAACTCATTTAAACTGCTTGAAGATTATTATTATCTCAAAGCTTATCATCCTGACAATAGTCATAGAGAAGTTAGTTATAGAGGATTAGAACAGGCTAAGGCAATTTCTTTACTAGAGAGTATCCCTTGGTTACTAGATAATCTAAATTGGAATGATAAGGAAGAATTTATTTATAACGGTAAACGCTTACAGTTAATTAGTAAATCCCAAAGTAATGTTTACTTTATTCTAAAGAATAGTATTGAAAAAATATCACCTGAAGACTATATACGTATAGTTGAAGCACAAAATAAGATTGAATCAGAAAAGTCATCTACAACAGCTAATCCGACTATAGAAAGTTTCTTAAGATATTTAGATAGCCTAAACCCTGATGGTTACGCTTCTACAGATTCTATAACTAGAGGTGATGTAATAAAATATCTAAAAGAAATTAACTACAAACTTGAACCAAAACATTTAACTATGGAAGATCTAGAAAATATCGCTAAAAAAGGGAATGTTGGCATATAGTAGAATTTGCATTTCATGTGTTATGGCAAGTATTACATATAAGCACCAGTTGGGCTAAGTTGATTATGCTTTCTTGTCATGATGAAAAGGCTGGTTTTGATAAGTTTTTCCTCTTGTTAGATGAGTTTAGGCAACAGGCACGGCAACAAGTGGCTTAGGTATTTGTATTGTTATTGATTATTTTTGGAGATGTCACGGATGAAAGAAAAATATGACCTTGTAAAACTTAGCGATATATGTGAAATTAAAAGCGGAGGCACTCCATCAAGAAATGAAAAAGATAATTATGACGGTTCAATTCCTTGGGCTAAAATTTCAGATATAGAAGCCTCTAATGGTACTTTATTTACAACAGAAGAAACAATAACAGAGAAAGGCTTAAAAGCAATTCGCAATAGAATTTTTGATGAAGGTACTTTACTTTTTGCTATGTATGGATCTGTTGGTAAAATGGCATTTACAGAAGTAAAAGTTTCTACTAATCAAGCAATTTTAGGAATAAATATTAAGGATCAAAGTAAATTATATGATCGATATTTATATTACTGGTTATTAGGAAAAAAAAATGAATTTCTATACTTAGCAAATGGTGTCACTCAAAAGAATTTATCGGCAACTTTTCTCAGAAATGTAAAAATCCCTTTACCATCGATCGAACTTCAACGTAGGATAGCAGAGATATTGGATAAGGCGGATGAAATCGTGAGGAAAAGGAAAGGCTCGATCGACCTCACCGAACAACTGCAAAAGTCCATCTTTCTCGATATGTTTGGAGATCCCGTTACTAATTCTAAAGGTTGGGAAATAAAAAAATTAGGGGATGTTGGTATTCTTGAAAGAGGAAAATCGAAACATCGTCCCAGAAATGATCCTTCTTTATTGGGGGGAGAATATCCTTTGATTCAAACAGGAGATGTCGCTAACTCAAAGGGTTTAATAAAATCATATACTCAGACTTACTCAGAAAAAGGTCTGGCTCAAAGTAAACTTTGGAAATCAGGAACTCTTTGTATAACGATTGCCGCCAATATTGCAGATACTGGAATTTTACTATTTGATGCTTGTTTTCCTGATAGTATTGTCGGATTTAGTCCATCAACAGAAGTTACAACAGAGTATATACAAGGATGGTTTGATTTTTTTCAACCGATATTAGAAGCGAATGCCCCTCAATCAGCACAAAAAAATATTAATCTAAATATTCTCAAAAACCTAAATGTAATGATAGCTCCAATAAAACAACAAGTACATTATTCTCAAGTTATTAATAGTTTGCGGAAACATTTGGAAAAATACGAGAAACACTTACAAGAATCAGAAAACTTATTTAACGCCTTATTGCAGAGGGCATTTAAAGGAGAGTTATAAAATATGAAAATTCCCGAAAATGCCATTATCCCAGAAGCTAAAATCACCAGATATTTATAACCCTAAAACCTTATCGAGGATAACACCATGAATATTGAACTATATGTTGTTACTGTGCCTATTTCCGCCATTAAACCCCTTACCTCAGAGGATATATTAACCAGTCGTAAACAAGAAATTTTATTATGAATACCCTAAAAATTTACTACGACAGCGAAGCGGACTTTTTAGAAGTACAATTTTCTCCCGTCAGTGGTTATATGAGAGAAACCGACAACGATAACGTGATGGAGAGAGTGGATTTAGAAGGAAAGATTATCGGCTTTTCCGTGCTAAACCTGCGTCAATTAGCCCAAGATAAACCCCTCATCGCCCGTATTTATCACCTAAGTCCAGTAACATTAACAGTATAAAATTAATTTTGTTCCCAAAATGGTAACGATTAACTTATAATTCATAAATAGACAGAAAAAAGGACTAGAATAATTATGAATAAAAACAATGCGAATTATCTCCAGAAGAGTATTAACTGACTTTTACAGTAATCCTCAATATTCCGATGCCAAAACTCCTATTGAAGCATGGTATTCAGAAGCAAAAACCGCAACATGGCAAGATCCCTCAGAAATAAAATCGAGCTACCGAAATGCTAGTATTCTGAAAAATAATCGGGTTGTTTTCAATATAGCAGGTAACAAATATCGCCTAATTGTTTCCATTAACTATCCAGCTCAAATTATGTACATTAAATTTATTGGAACTCATCAACAATACGACAAAATCAACGCTAACACCGTAGAAATCAAAGATTAAAACCATGCACACCACAACCATTAAACCCATCAGAAACGAGCAAGATTACCAAGAAACCCTCACCAGAATTGAACAGCTAATGGAAGCCATACCAAATACGCCAGAATTTGACGAATTGGATGTACTTACCACCCTAGTGGAAGCCTACGAAGAAAAACATTATCCCATTGCCCCACCAAATCCCATCGATGCCATTAAATTTAGAATGGAACAACTTGGACTCAAACAGAGTGACTTAATACCCTACATCGGCAGTAAATCAAAGGTATCTGAAATCCTATCCAATAAACGAGCATTAAGTAAACAGATGATTCGCTCATTACATGAAAGCCTAAACATTCCCCTAGAAGTTTTAATTCAACCTTATCCCCTTAATAATTAACCAACAATAAGCAAACAGAGAAAAATGGCATCCAACTTCGACTTTTTAACCACCGACTTTCCCGAAATTTACGAAAGTGCTACCCGTGTCGAAAACCTCGCCCTTAGCGATAGTCGTGCCTGTTGTTTTTATGCCCGTTATACCCTCGAACAAGCCGTTATTTGGTTATACGACAATGACCCCTACTTACAACTACCCTACGATAATAACCTAGGGGCATTAATCCACGAACAGACATTTAAAGATAACCTACCCCCCAACCTCTTCCCCAAAATCCGCATCATCCATAAAATGGGCAACCGTGCCGCCCACAGTAACCAGAAAATCAGCCAAAAAGAAGGGCTTTATATCACAGAAGAACTATTCCACTTTCTCTATTGGCTATGTCGCTACTACTCCCCCAACGGTAAAAACCTCCCCAAACTCCAATACATCACCCCCTCATCAACCAATATTCCCCCCTTATTAAGGGGGGTTAGGGGGGATCAAACCTCACAAATAGGGATGAGGGAAGATGAAACCTTACCCACAGAGGTAAAAACTGAAATTACCCCAGAGATAACCGTTGCCCAACTGCAAAAACTAGAGCAAGAACTATCTCAAGCCCAAGAAATGGCGAGAATTGCCGAAAAAAGACAAAAACAGACCCAAGCAGAATATAACCAACTCAAAGCCGAGATCGATCGTATCAAACAGGCAAACAGTGCCATCAAAGACAACCATGACTATAACGAAGCCGACACCCGTAAATACCTAATCGATGTCTTACTCAAAGAAATGGGGTGGGATATAACTCAACCCGACTTTACCGAGTATGAAATAACAGGAATGCCCCAAAGCATTAACCCCACAGGCAAAGGCTACATTGATTATGTCTTATGGGATGATAACGGCTTACCCTTAGCCGTCATAGAAGCCAAACGCACCCAAAAAGATGCCCACCTCGGTAAACAACAAGCCAAACTCTATGCCGACTGCTTAGAAAAGAAATTCCACCAACGCCCCATTATCTTTTACAGCAACGGTTATCAAACCTACCTTTGGGATGACAAAAACTATCCCCCTCGCCTCGTGGAAGGCTTCCTCAAAAAAGATGAACTGCAAAGAATGATTTATCGCCGTAGTCATAGCAAACCCCTTGAGATAGTCTTACCCAACCAAGAAATAGCAGGGAGAAGTTACCAAATAGAAGCCATTAAACGGGTAACAGAAACCCTTGAACATAAAGCCCGTAAAGCCTTGCTAGTGATGGCAACAGGCACAGGAAAAACAAGGACAGCCATCGCCCTCATAGATATATTAACGAGGGCAAACTGGATTAAAAGAGTGCTATTTTTAGCAGATCGTACATCATTAGATCTCTTGCAAAATTATAATGAACATAAAAAGATGATAGGATAAGACAAAATATTAGCAATCGCCTTTAATTTAATTAAAGAAAATAAGTGCCTTTATACAGTTAATCATAATTCTTGCTTATATAATTCTCAACCTAGGAAAGTAAATACCCATTGGCGATAAAATACACAAATTAATTTACTGGATTCTTTAATATAGTTCTTAAATAATAGCTATGTCTTTTTTCACTATTTCATAGTTATAAATTCCCGCAATTAAGTTGAATCTTAACCCAAATCTTTTTCTTTTATTTCTATATTTTTCTGATAGTATTCTAAATATTTTAAGTTTTCTATTTACATGTTCAATTACGATTCTTTGTCGATTTAACTCTCTATTTTTTCTTTTTTCTTCTTGGGTTAACTTTCTTTTTTTTGTTTTCTTTTTTGGTATTTCGCTTAATTTATGAATTTTTTCTATACCTTGATAACCTTTGTCTACTAAACACTTTATTTTTTCACTTAATGGTAATCTACTGTTTTTAAAAATTTTAAAATCATGTTCTCTTCCTCGTCCATTTACATAACAAATTATTTCCAAGGTATCTTTATTAACTACTAATTGTGCTTTAAATGTATGTTCCTTCTTTTTGCCACTATAGTAAATTTTTTGTCTTTTTTTTGGTCTTTCGATTGCTATTTCAGTAACATCTATTAATACTGCCTTAATTTCATTCTCTTTTTTTATCAATTCTTTTTTACCACCTAGGGAAAAATAACCTGATTTGAGCAAGATTTTTTCAATTTTATGAACTGTTCTACAAACCGTTGATTCTGAGATATTCCAGTACTCTGATATGTGAAAATAAGTTCGATATTCTCTCAAATATTCCAAGGTTACTAAAATCTGCTCGGACACTGTTAATTTGCTTTTCCTTCCTCTTTTGTGATTGTTTTGTTCTTTTTTGACTATTTCTACTAAAAGATTATAGGTTTCTTTTTTTACTCCAAATCTCCTTTTAAACTTTTCTGGCTTTAATTTTTTTATTCTCTCAAGTTTCATAATTAAATCTTATACTTAAGGTATCCTCCATCGCCCAAAATTATAGATTATTCTGGTTAATCCTATCTCGTATTTAATTTTGCAAGAGGTCTATTACTAACCCAAGCCAAAAGAGCCATCCAGAAAAACTTACCCCACGCCATAGCAGTGGATTTGACCAAAGAAAAAGACGTAAGCGGTGCAAATATAATTCTTTCTACCTATGCCACCATGATGAATCGCATCAACAACGACACAGACATTCCCCCCTTATCAAGGGCGGTTAGGGGGGATCAAATTCTCCCTAATCCTAATAGGAGAGGGGTTGGGGGCGAGGTTAAAACCTTATCAAGCAAGGTAGGGGGTGAGGTTAACAGGGGGAAAAATGAGGTTAAAACCTTTGGGGTAGGTTACTTCGACTTAGTAATAATTGACGAAGCTCACCGCAGTATATACAAAAAATATCAAGCCATTTTCAGCTATTTTGATGCCCTCTTAATCGGCTTAACCGCCACCCCCAGAAACGAAATTAACCGAGACACCTACCGCATCTTTGACTTAGAAGCAGGAAACCCGACTTTTGCTTATGAATTACAAGACGCTATTAGTGACGGCTACTTAGTGCCACCCACAGGGATAAACGTACCCTTTAAATTCCTACGACGGGGGGTTAAATACGCTGAACTTACCCCAGAAGAACAACTAGAATACGAAGAAAAATTCTATGACGAAGAAACAGGGGAAATCCCCGATGAAATCAACGCCGCCGCCCTCAACCGTTGGTTATTTAATACCGACACCGTTGATAAAGCCTTAGAAATCCTCATGGATAGAGGCTTAAAAGTTAATCAAGGAGATCGCCTCGGCAAAACCATTATCTTTGCCAGAAATCATAAACACGCCGTATTTATTGAAGAGAGATTTAACTATAACTATCCCCATTTTCAAGGCAAATTTGCCCGTATTATCGACAGTCATGACAATTATGCCCAAAGTATCCTCGATGAGTTCTCAGACCCCGAAAAAGAGCCAATAATCGCCATTTCTGTGGATATGTTAGACACAGGGGTGGACGTGCCAGAAGTAGTCAACCTCGTCTTTTTCAAACCCGTTTACTCCGAAGTCAAATTTAACCAGATGATAGGTAGGGGTACTCGTTTATGCCCTAACCTATTTGCCATAGGTACAGACAAAACCGAATTTCTCGTTTTTGACCTTTGTGATAACTTTGCTTACTTTAGTCAAGAAATAAACGAAAATAACACTCCTGCCACAATGGGGCTTACCAGTCGTTTATTAAAGGCGAAATTAGAACTACAAGAATATTTACTAACCATTGAGAATATTAAGCCCAACCAAGATAGTAACGGCGATAATAGTCTAGTAAATCAAATTAATAACCCCGCAAATCTTGAAAAAGAGACAAATTCAGGAAATAAGAGCAGATATTCCCTCAAAGAACCTGAAATTAATCCCTATTCCTTAGATAAGAGAAAAAATGAGGATTTTAGTGAGAAAAATGGAGAAACAGCACCCGTAAAAAATTTAAGAGAGAAACTACTGGATGAGTTACATAACCATGTCAATGCCATGGAAGAGAATAACTTTTTAGTTCGTCGTCACCTGCAACAAGTAGAAACCTTTAAACAGAGGGATAAATGGGATAAATTGACCCCTGAAGACAAAGAAATAATCCTCAATACCCTTATTCATCTACCCTCTAGTATTCCCCCCGAAAATCCCCGTATCAAAAACTTTGACCTCCTCTGCCTCAAAGTACAACTGGCAATACTCACCAACAGTAATAACTTTGAAACCCTCAGAGACAAAATCAGGGACTTATTGGGGCGTTTACAGGAGAAACAAACCATCCCCGCCGTCAAAGCAAAATTAGAGCTAATTGAAGAGGTACAATCAGAAAACTGGTGGCAAGATATTAAAGTGGAACAAGTGGAGGAAATGAGGCTCAACCTCAGAGATTTTGTCACCTTCATTGATAAACAGGATGAAGGGATTATTTATACTGATTTTGCCGACGAATTGGGAGAGATAGAAGAAATCGATATTCCCCAACGACAAACGGGATTTAGTCCTTACCAATACCAGAAGAAAGTAGAAGCCTATATCAGAGCTAATCAAAACCACATAGTCATCGCTAAGTTAAGAAAAAATTTACCCCTTACCGAAGGAGATTTGAAGGAATTAGAAAAGATGTTATTCTCCTCAGAAGAGATCGACTCCAGGGAGAAATTTGAGTTAGTGTATGGCAAAAAAAACCTCAAGAGTTTTATTCGTGAACTGGTAGGATTAGACAGAAACACGGCTAAAGAAGCCTTTAGTAAATATTTAGAAAAGAATAACCTCACCGCCAACCAAATCCGCTTTATTGACCAGATTATCAACTGGTTAACCAAACATGGAATAATGAATCCCCATCTGTTATACGAGCCTCCCTTTACCGACATTCATACCGAGGGATTAGACGGGGTATTTAACGACGAAGATGCGGATAATATCATTGAGATTGTACGTTGCTTTAATGAAGGAGTAGAGGCAACCTTTAACTCGGCGTAGTTAAACCATAAGTAAGTTACTAAAAATCAACATAATCAGTGGCACATTCAGTTTTAATGGTATGGAGGTAACGGCTAGTAGTGGAAATATTACTATGCCCCAAACTCTTGGATACTAAGAGTAAATCTGCACCATTAGCTAAAGCAGTAGAAGCAAAAGTATGCCTTAACCACACGGAAACATAGGGTTCGTGTCATGAGGGGCAGTGAGAAGCTCAAAGCTATACTTAGCAATAGTTTTAGTCTTTTTTCTTCCTTGACTGTTAAGAGTCTTTTTTGCTCTCAAATGATAAGTTTTACAAATATGTTAATAAATAAGCATTTGACACATATTAAATAGTATGCGGTTGGGTATTTGTAGAAGGGGTACTAAGGGTGACATAATTTTAACTTGCCCATAAATGATATTTAGGAACGATCGACGAAGGGACGCAAAATTAACTCTTCATACTATCTATTTAAAATAACTTCCCCATAAATGGTCAAAAATGTGCAAGTTTGATTGAAATAACTTATCAATCAAGCCTAAAAACTAATTGGTTTGTACTGATTTTTTGAAGACTGCCCCTCATGACACGAACCCTATGTTATCGCGAATTAGGGCTGAAAATAAAAAAGAATTAATCGGATATGTCAAATTAATAGCCTTACCTTATAAAGAAAAGTTAGGGAATATCTCAAGAGAGGATATTGATCAAGAAGGCTACCCAGAATTAAGCAAAGAGGAGTTTTTAAATAAGTTTTTCTCAGGTAAAGATGTTAACTCCGAGGTATGGGTAATTAGTTTTGAATTTATCCCCCTCACAGATAACTTAACTAATACTACTCAATCCGATAACTCTAAAACCGTTGTAACGTCACAACAGTTTAATAACCCTAATAAATCCGATAAAATATCTGATTCAGTATCTGATACTAATTCAGGTATATCAGATAATAATGATAATGAGGGTTTTGAGTTATCCTCTGACTCTAACTTTAATTTTGGTGTAATAGGTAGTCAATCCTCACCTCTTTCTGTCTCATTGTCAAAGATAGATGATAGTTACCAGTTGATAGAGAATGATGAAGATTTGGTAAAGTCGATCGAACTCTTAACTAATGAAAAGGTGTTAGGCATTGATACTGAAACTACTGGTTTAGATCCTCATTTACATAAATTAAGATTAGTTCAGATTGCCTCGGTAAATAATCCCACTTTTCTTATTGATTGTTTTAAGTGTGATGTTAAGTTATTACAGCCTCTCTTACTCAATGAAGCTGTTAAGGTATTCCATAACGCAAAATTTGATATTCAATTTCTAATGAGTAAAGGATTAGAAATTAATCAAACTATCTTTGATACTCAATTAGCTCACCAATTAATTAACTCTGGTAAACCTAATATAAAAGCCTCATTAAAAGCTATAGCCTCGGAGTATTTAGGGATTGAATTAAGTAAACAAGAGAGGTTAACTGATTGGACTAAAGAGGAGTTAACCATTGAGCAATTAAAGTATAGCTCGATCGATGCTAAAATCTTACTTCCATTAAGAGAAAAGTTAAAAGAGGCTATCATTACAGCTAATTTATCGAGAGTAGCTAAGATTGAGTTCGATTGCGTAAAAGCCGTGGCAATGATGGAATTTAATGGGATGTTATTAGATGTTTCACAGTGGCAAAATATCTTAGAGGATAGCCAAAAAAGAAAAGGTGAGTTAGAAATAGAATTACAAGCTATACTCAAGGAAAAAATAGCTAATTCTACTAATAATAAAAGTGAGCAATTAACGTTAATAGCTAATGATTTTGAGTTTAGTGAGGAGATTAATTTAGACTCTCCTAGTCAGTTAAAAGAGGCACTTAATAAGGCTGATATTAAATGCGATAATACTAACTCTAAAACCCTTAAAAAATTATTACCCCTAAACCCAGAGGTATTAAAACCCTTACTTGAATATAAAAAATTGAGTAAATTAATTAGCTCATTTGGAGATTCTCTGTTAAAGAAAATTAATCCGATAACAGGTAGATTGCATGGTAGTTATTGGCAACTTGGATCTCAATCAGGTAGGTTTACAAGTTCAGAGCCGAATTTACAGCAAATACCCAGAAATAAAGAATCAAGATCATGTTTTGTAGCAAGTCCGAATCATAAACTCGTTATAGCTGATTATTCCCAGATAGAGTTAAGAATTGCCTCTGAGGTAGCTAACGATCGAACTATGATTGAGGCATATAACAGAGGAGAGGATTTACATAAATTGACAGCCTCGATCGTACTCAATAAACCATTAGATGAGGTAACGAAAGAAGATAGACAGATAGCAAAGAGTGCTAATTTTGGACTAATTTATGGTGCTAGTGTTAACGGGTTTAGAGGCTATGCTGAGAGTAATTATGGGATCAGTTTATCCGAGAGTGAAGCTAAAACCATTATGGATAACTTCTTTAAATCCTATAGCGGTTTAGCTAATTGGCATAAAAAAACCAAGTCAAGAATCTATAATCAAGGTATTAACGAGACTAGAACATTATCAGACAGAATCAGATATTTTGATAATGCCTCACCTCAACAAATCCTTAACACTCCCATTCAAGGCACGGGGGCTGATATGGTAAAACTTGCACTCGGTAAACTGGTATCAGCCCTTACACCTTTCAATGGTAAGGCTCGGATACTTGCCACAGTCCATGATGAGATTATTTTAGAGGCTCATGAGAGTATAGCTGAGGATGTAGCTAAAATATTATCTGAGGTAATGGTTAGCAGTGGCAAGGAGTTTTTAAAGTTAGTACCCATTGAGGCTGATTCGAGTATGGGGGATAATTGGGCTGATAAATAATCATAAAATTTAAGAGTTATTTTTAACTTTATAATCAAAATAATCCTTTATCCGTTAATAAGGATCACCAAAGATATTTATAGCTGATAAATACTAATCAGTTTACTAATAAAAATATGAATAAAACTGAAAAAAAAAGATTGATAAGTAAAATTGCAGTTGCTTCTGGTGTAGCTAAATATGCCATTGAAGATAGAATAACTAAGGCAAAAATGAGTGAAGATGACTTAATTAAATTGTCTCAACATTTAGATATTCTCAAATTACTAAAACCTGCTAATGATTATAATCGGCATTGTCAAGGGGAAAAAACTGCCGAAGCTAATGCTAAATTAAAAGAGTTTATTAATCCTAATAACTCAGAAATAATTAAGTTGGGTAGATGGTTATTTAGTGCTTTAGATAAAAAAGCAGAAGAAAGAAAAGAGCATTTATTAGAAAAAGATTTAGTACATAAAGAATATTATAATGAGTCAATTACGAATTTAACTGATGTGATTGAAACTCAACAACAAGGGTTAAAAGAGCAAATACTACTAGCTCAAGAAAAGATACAGTTATTAGAAGAAAAAAATGATACTTATAGAAAGCAATTAAATAAGATTAAAAATTATATAAGCATTAATTTAGGTTCTAAAGTATGGGAGGAAATCAGAAAGTATATAGCTAGTTAAAATTTAACTTAATTAATAATAATAATGAAAATCAGAGAAAACTTAACTTATCGCCAATGGCAAAAGAGAAATAGCTCTATATTTAATCAACTAACAAAATCTGAGCAGAAAGAATTGAGAGAAAAAGGTTATCGAAATATTGGGTGGAATAAAGTACAACAATCATGGCTAATTTTGCAAGAATTAAAGTCTAAAGTTGTTAATTTATTTGACCATAAATTAGCTAAAGGTGATTTAATTGGTGCTATTGATTTGGCAATTATTGACTCAGAAAATACCAGTAAAATTGCTAAACAAACTCTGAAAACTTTAACTGAAAATGAGGCAAAATTAACTAAATTAGCCGAAGAAACATTAGCTAAATATCAACTTTTATAAATAGTAATTAATATGAGTAAAAGTCAATTAAAAAATTTAAGATTAGACAGTTTATATGACTCTCAAGAAATAGCACAAGTCTGGAAAAATAATCAGAATCAACCACTTATTCAACACCCACAAAAAGGCTGGATTACTCCTCATCAATACCGTAGTTTATATGCAGGTAAACCTTGCCCTTATTGTGGTAAAAAAATGGTTCACGGACAAGAAAAATACTCTACTATTAGTAAACAAGTAGCTCGAAAAAGAGGATATGAATATAAAAATAAGCAAGGAAAATTAACTTTTAATCGCATTGGTAATATTTATTTTCACCCTAATTATATTACTATAGACCATAAAATGAATAAGGCTAGATTTCCTGATTTAATGTTTGACTTTAATAATTTAGAGGCTATTTGTTGGAGTTGTAATAATGAAAAAACAGATAATAATGCTTTTGAACTTGAGCATAATTTAGATTATTTTGAGACTTTGTATAAGGTAGTAAATCAACGCTATAAAAAACTATAGCTAAATTAAGTTAATAAATAAAATGCCACGATTTACCCCTATTTAACTGTTAACTTACCTGATTAACTGATAATAAGTTATAATAGCAGTTAGATTAACTGATAGATTAATTAAAATATTATGGCAAAAGATAAAAGCGGTAAATCGGATGTAACGAGAATAGATTTAAGGATACCTAACCATATTTTTGAGGAGATAGAGAAATTAGCTGAGGAGACTAACCAGCCCTTACATCACATATCTGGTAAAGTTATTACTACCCCAGTTATTCTCAACTTAATCAATCTGGGTTTAGAGTCAGTAAGAAAAGAAGATTTTGGCATTGAATCGATCGCCTCAAAAGATAGTCTAAGAGAGGCTGAAATAGAAAAAAAGATTATAAATACCCTGAGTCAGAGGTTAGAGGCTATCGTATCAGATAAGTTAACTGATATAATAGAGAATAAAGTTAAAGAGGCTATTAATAGTTTAACTGATAATCTAACTGAACAGTTAACTGATAGTAAGGATATAGATAAGGAAACTGAGGGTAAAGAAGATGTAACAGCCGTTGATTCTGGGGATAATGATATTAACTGCACTTTACCAGATAACTTAACTGACAATATAACTATTAATAGTGATTTAGAGATTGAGAATAATGAGACTAACTCCGAGAAAATAGATCCCCCAGAGGATAATGAGACTGTTACCCGTACCCCAGAGATAGTTAATGAGTCTATATCAGCCCTTGAGAGTAACGAGGATAACTCCGAACTTACCGAGAATAAGCTAAGACGCATTTAACTTACATTGATTAATTCACCCTTATTCTTAAATTTTTTACTCCAATTAATTACTAAACCTCCTTCATTTAATAAGTAATTTACTGTTTTTTCTAGCTGTTCTTTATTTTCAAAGTTTCTATAAGCTATATATTCCTTTGCCGAATGCCACACTAATTCTATTAAGTTATAATCTGGACTATATACCGGTAAATATTCTAGTCTTATATTCGGTAGATTTTTTTCTATTTTTTCTACTATTTCCTTTTTTTTATGGAAACTTGCGTTGTCTAATATTATGATTATTTTCGGACCACATTCTTTAAAATCTTTTTCATCATTTCCCTTACTTACCCATTCATTTTTTATTTCTTCCCATAACTTTTTTAATTGTTCACAAAACGTTTCTGAATCACCTTTTTTTATTACAAAACATCTTCTTTTTTTATCCGAATATCTTATTCCTCCCATGATATTTACTCTTCCTCTTCTTCTTTCTCCCTTCACCTTTTTTCTTTTTCCTTTTTTCGTCCATGTTTTTGTTCTTATCACCCTTAAACTAAAACCACATTCATGAGGGGCTGTGTGGCGAATTTAGTTCGCCACTTTAAACGCCCCATCCCAAAACCATACTTGAACTAACTCAGGATTCTCTTTACCTATTTCTATGTAATGTTCTAATTTTTCTTTAAATGCTTTTCTTTGTTCTTGATTTTGTTTGTCTTTTAAACTATATTTTCCCCAAATATAACTATACTTTTTTCTTTTTAATATCCTCACTACTTGTGATTTGCTTAATTTAATTCCTGTTTCTTTTTCCAAATGTTCTGATAATCTTTGCCCCGTCCATCGACCAAAATCATATCCAAAATCTTCAGGATTTTTATCAACTACTTCTAATAATCTTTCAATATATTTATCCGTTGCTTTTGTTTGGTTTCCTTTTCTTCTTTTATCTTGCAATGAATCTACATTATTAGGATTACCATGAACTGCCCAGTAAGCCACCGTTTTGGGGGAACAACCCAAAAAAACTGCTATTTCTTGATAATTTTTACCATCATTCTCTAATAAAAATATTAAAATTCTTTCCCTGACTTCCGATCTCTTTTCTATTTTTAAAGCATCTTGTAGATACTTTCTTTCTTCCTCTGACAAAAAATTTTTAGAAGGCATAAATCACACCTAAGTTTTATCTTTTCTGACTTAAATTATATACTAAATCAATGCGTCTTAGCTTATTGAGGCAATAAATGAGGAGATACCAGAGGTTAATGAGGGTAATAATAATGAGATAAAATCTTTTGAAGAGGCTGTTAAAGTGATTAAGAGTTCATCAGAGCAAGGATTAGGTGTGAAGGCGATCGCTCAAAAATTAAAGGGTAAGTTTTACACAAAAAGAAAATTTACTAATTGGGCTGAAGTGCAAGTAAGAAGGGTATTAGCTGAGGTTAAGGGTTAAAGTGATGAGTAAATTAAATCTTGAATTTGAATGGGATGATCAAAAAAATATCAAGAATCAAGAAAAACATGGAATTAGATTTGAAGATGCGATCGAAGTATTTGATTATCCGATGTTCACAGAGATAGATGATAGATTTGATTATGGTGAGGTTAGGGTAATAGGGATTGGTAAGAAGGTGACGATTTATTTTACCGTTGTTTATACTGAAAGAGGAGAAAAGATTAGGATTATATCAGCCCGTAGATCCAATAAAAAAGAGAGGTTAAAATATGACAATTATTACAGTTAAAAGAAGTGAAATCCCCCCTATGACTGAAGAAAGAATGAAAGAAATTGAGGCAATGTCAGATGAGGATATAGATTATTCAGATATACCAGAATTGGATGATGAATGGTTTAAGAAGGCTAAATTAGTTGACTATTCCAAAGGTGAAAGTTTTAAATCTTTAGCGAAAACAAAATAAATACCCAAAGAGGCTGTAATATTGCCTCTTTACTAAAGGTGTTTAGAGTCCGATAATGAGACTTTTGGATCTCTATTGACTTTTTCTCTACCTTTTCGTTAGGATATTACTATCAGTTAAGTTAACAGTTAACTAACTGATAAATAAAAAACTACCGACTTGGGTAGCCTATCTAATATATTAATTAATTACTATTATGACAAATTTAACGATCGCTTCTCAAGTAGGGATACTCCCATTAAGTCAGCCCTTAGATGATGTCTATAGCGGTTTAATAGCCTCTGTCCATAAAAAGACTACCCAAAGCACCTATAAGCAAGGGATAAAGCATTTTTGTTATTACCTTTTAACTGGTGAGGTAGTAAAGGGTATTAAGGTTAATCTCTCAGAATATCAGATTAAATGGGTAATATCAGATTATCTCAAGTTAGATGCTAAAACTGCTAATGCTTATCTGGGTAGTTATAGAACTGCAATGATTGAGGCTGGTTACTCCTCTAATTCAATTAATGTCAAGATTGCCTCGGTTAAAGCATTGGTAAGATATGCTTTTGATTTTGAGCAATGTAGCTTTTTATTAGACAAGGTAAAGGCTGTTAAAGCGAAGGTTTACCGAGACACTAAAGGCACGACACCAGATAATATTAATGCGATGTTATCCCTACCTGATACTTTAACAGTTAAAGGAAAAAGAGATTATGCAATCTTAAGGTTACTCTGGGATAATGGTTTAAGACGTAGTGAGGTGTCTAACCTAAATATTGAGGATTTTAACCCTAGCAATCGCACTTTAAGAATTATGAGCAAGGGTAAAATAGATCCCGAATATGTTTACCTCTCAAATAAAACTATTGAGGCTGTTGAGGCTTGGTTATCGGTACGGTATCAGCCCTCTAACTCCTCTCTTTTTATCTCGTTAGATAATGCTAGTAATGGACACCCATTGAGCGATAAAAGTGTTTATCGTCTTGTTAAGAAGTATTCTAGTGAGATACCTTCTGGTAAAGTCTTATCACCTCACCAAATCAGACACTCATCAATCACGGCACTTCTTGAGGCAACTAATGGCAATGTCAGATTAGCTCAAAAATTCTCAAGACACTCTAACTTAAATACCCTCATGATTTATGATGATAACCGAGTTGCGTTACAGCAAGAGGCTGTTAATATCCTCTCCTCACTTGCTTAACATTCCCAACTGTAATGTCCACCCAACTTTTTAAAAATAATTAGAAACTACTTCGGAAAAATCAACTTCTTGTGGAATTTGCATAATTGTTGCCATACTATCATGCAACTCAATTTCTAAAGGATGAATTAGCTAGTATATATTAGTTTCATCTTAATTTTTAGTGCTTACTTCTTTTGCTTTCAAAATGATTTAATCTCGCTATATCCAAACAATCAATATCTTTTTTCCCCCTATTCGATCGATTTCTATCCAATTCCTTATTATTTAGGCGTTTGAGTAGCAAGTGAGAGAAAAACAACGCACTTGGTTAAAAGTCTTTCATAGCAACAGTTTCAAATGTTGATTTTTGTGAACTTTTGTATCTTGAAAATTGTACCAGTTTAAGGCGGAAATATAGGGTTCGTGCAACAAGCGTGCAACTTACATAGAAATTATTGATATATAAGCCTTTCAAGATTTTAGTCAGGAAAACTTATTTCATATAGTCTTATGCTAATCAATAAGTTTTACAAATATACACTAAAAAAGCTATTTGACAAAAATTACTTAATATACAGTTGGGGATTATTAGAGGAGGGGCTAAGGATGACATAATTTTAACTTGCCCATAAATGATATTTAGGAACGATCGACGAAGAGACAGAAAATTAACTTTTCATAGGACGTATTTTAAATAACTTCCCCATAAATGGCTGAAAATGGGCAAGTTTGATTCAAATAACTTATCAATTAGGGCTAAAAAATGACCGAGTTTAACCAAGTTTTTTGAAGTTGCACTTGGTTGCACGAACCTTCTATTTACGCCTAATACTTTGATTATTCAAGAAGTGTTAGGTGAAACTGCATGGATGCAAAGAATGAACCCAAATGATTTGAAGGCATTAACACCTTTGATTTGGAGTCATGTAAATCCTTATGGCACTTTTCGTCTCAATCTTGATGAACGATTACCTTTGAAAATGGTAGCTTAAAATTCAGTTGGGGCAAGAGTTTCAGACTCAGATTGCCCCTGATGACAGCTTCGCTAGATCCCCTCCGAGTAAAGTTAGCAGAAATATCGTTATTTTGAGAAGTAAAGATGGTGATTGATTGTTGAGATCCTAAGATAAGACATTTTGAGTTATATTGCAGTTAGGACAGTAATACTTGAGATGTTGAATAAGCTCATTTCCAGCATCCATAAGTTGTTTGATTGAATATGGAGGAAGTATATCTAACACGAAATAGGCATTACTGGTATTTATTGTTAAGGCTGTGCGATGGCATTGTCGCCAGTTCCATCGACGGCAAGTAACTCCAGAATTATCAGCCCAGATCACTTCGTTTGGTTTAGGATTTTCGATAATTTCTTGACCATTTTGATAAGTGATAAAATGCTCTTTTCCCGTTGCAATTTGTAGCGTTAAGTCACTGGTTAGTTGATCTAAATCTTCACCACCAATGGGAATGAGATGATTAATACTAACTGCATTATATATATCTACGAAACGATTGATAGTTGGTAAATAATTACCCTTGAGGGTACGACTTAAAAGAGCTTCTACCGAGCATAAATATTTACTAGAGTTTGCACCAAAACCTTTAAAAACCTCTCGCCAAGCGGCAATATGACTATGGGAAGAAGGTTTGTCATTCCCGAAGATTTGACGTTGTTTTTCTTCTGCTTGTCGTAATAATTTAGTGCTGTAATCATCACTAGGAGCGTTAATTAACCCATTAGCGTATATTATCAAAGCAGAATAATTTGGGTATTGTTCTTGAATTTGAGGATGTATGTTGAGTTTGTAATTCATTGTCAATGTTTTTCTTTACATTAAATGGGTGAATAGGTTGGGAGAGATAAAAAGTAATTCTCTCCTGCAAATAAGCTCAGAATTTCTGTAGTAATTTTCTGTTGTTGTTCCTTTAACGAAGTCCTTTCCAAAGATCTCGACAAGTACTTATAACTAACCCATCAAAAATCTCTTTTGTTGCGGGATGAACTTTGAGAACAGAACTGTAAAGTGCAAAAATACCTTGAGGATATTTTAGATTTAATTCTTGACGAGTAAGGGAAATAGCTTCAACTCGATGAAGTTCAACAGCTTTCAATAAACCTTGATAAGAACAATCTCGCAGAGCTAGTTGACCTTTTTTAATGTAGATAACTCCATTACGAAAAAGACTATCTAAAGTAAGCAATGCACAATTAACATCAGCATCTCTTTCTAAACCACCATTACGATGAGCATCTAAAGCAAAGCGGACGCATAAGTTAACTGCTATGATTTTGCCCACTAAATCCGAAGGTAATAACCGAGAAGCTAGTTCAAATTCGACTCCATCAGAACGCCATTCTTCAACGCAACCATACCAATAATTAGGGAATAAATTATGTTTAATTTTATAGTCAAGTCCTAATCCAGTAGCATGACCAAAATCATGAATTTGATATTCTAGGTGACGATTATTGTTAGCCGTCGGTTCTTCTATTAACGGTGTTGAAAGTAGTTGAGCTGTCTCAGGTTCAAAAATACGTTCGATACATAGCAAACCAGATTCGATAAATCTTTGTCGTTGTTCGCTAATGTCATTTAAAGCAGGACCTTTTGAGTTATTGCAAAAATCCCAACCATTGGGTACTATAAATGCTTCTCCTGTTTCCCCGCCAACATTACCACAGGAAGCGATGCGATTAAATGGCAAAATTACGGGTAGAGGTTGTCTTAATTCACCAAATAATTCTTTGATTTTGGATTCTACTTTATCCTCTGAAAGCTCAGAAGTAGGAATCATAATTTGACCAAAAATGGCGGTTAATTTTACTACCTCTTTAGCTTCTCGTTTAACACGATAAGGAGCAATTATGAGAAAATAACCATTTTCGCCTATGAATTTCTCTTGTTCAAAGCCATCAGTTAACAAACCCCAGTTTTGTCTTTTTAAGGCTTGAGCCAATTGGAGAACCCATAATCTAGGTAATTCATGAGATTTAACTGCTAACTGATATAGCATTTCTACCGCTTCTTTTTGATGTGAGTTTTGAATACAGTGAATAATTTCTTTGATTAATTGAATTTCCTTGCTGGTAGTAATTTGATAATCAGAGAAATTTTGATTATTTTGTTGAAAACGGACAGTAACCATAGCTATAATGCTCCTAGATATAAATTTAATTTGAAATCTAGTTTTGTTGATTGCTACGTTGAATCCTGCTCAAAGAGAGAAAAAAAAAAGATCAGGAAACAAGTAACACATCAGTAAGATATTGGTCGGCAAACCATATATCTAATTAAAGAGCCTTGTTATTCAATGTTCAAGGCTTAGCTAGATTCTTATGTTTATAATATACATTTTTTTTTAAACTGTCAACTATCTTGTTGATTTTTTTTTTAGCTAATTCAAGTTAATATTATCTGAGCACAATCATTAAAAATTTTTAGTTAGTTAAGGTTAATCGAAGTTAATTAAAGTTACTTTAAATCTTTATAAATTATTCATAGCATAGCTTTCAAGATTTTATTTTAATCTTAAATAAATTTAATTAAGGTTAATTGAAGATTAATAATTAATTTAAAAATAATTGAAAGTTAAATAAAGTTAATTAAGGTTAAAGGTAGTGAATTAAAGTTATTTTTTTTACTATTTATATATCATTTTATTTGAACATTTTTATGCAGTTTAAAACCAATAATTAACAAAACTTAATATTGAAAAAAATATTCTCTAAGTAAACCACCAGCATTAAATAATAAGAGTTGGAAGGGTTTAATTAACGATCGCTCTAAGCCAAAATTTACCAAATCGTTTGACAGGAGGCTTAACAAGACAGTGGGGAAATAAACCTCTAAATACTTTTGGCAAGGCATTGGAAGCGTTTCGTACGGCAGTGTCTTTTCGCTTTTTTCAATGGTAAAAAGACAACGTAGAAGTATTTAGCTTATATAAAGCTAGTTTGGGGTTTATTCGATCCTCAATTTTTGTTTAAGTACCGTTAGTAAAAAATCTTAATATTTATTTTATTAATGACTTTCTATTTGGCTAAATAACCTATTTAATCAATAAAAATGCTAGTTAAAGTTAAGTAAAGTTAATTGAAGTTAATTGAGGTTAATTGAGGTTAATTGAGGTTAATAAAAAGCTATTAAAATAGCATTGACAAAGTAGGTGTAGCTATCTATAATAAAAAGATAGTAATCTAAATAAAGAAGATTTTTAACTTCTAAAAAAAATGTTTACTTCTTACTATTTATTCTCAAACAGATCTTGTGAATTAATATCAATTATTCATAGGATATTATATATAATCTATGAATAATTGATATTATTTTTATTAAGATTTATCTTTTATGGACAATCCAACGCCTCTAACTGCAGAACAAAAATTAGAAATGTTAAGAAGATGTGGTTTTTCCTTAAGGAGTCTAAGACTAAGGCGTACTATGTTGTATTACTTGGAGATTGAATATGAACAACTCGAAGATAACTGTAACACTACGACTATTATTTTAAATAGACTGCAAGAAGATCAAAAAAATATGACTGAGAGTGCAGTAAAAGCACGGATGGTTCTCATTTGCCAAGAATTCAACAATTTTTTAAATAGCCGTCCTAATGGTCGACATATTCTTGAGTATTTAGGAGGAAAAATAAACAGAAGAAAATTAACAATTGCGATCGATGATTTTCTGAAGGCAGAGCTAGAGCTCTGAGCTTAGTTCTTCAAACAGAACATTAACCTAACCGTACTTTGTTTGAAAAATTTTTGTCCAAAAATAGCTTCAAATACAGTCAGAGTAAGGGGTTTAGGTAAACACCATAAAAACGGCTGAAACTCTTGGTATAAAAGGAAAAGTTATCAATCGATGTAAACTCTTTAATTTATAAAGATTTAAGGCTCATAATTTGATATTTTTAGTTTAAGTACCGTTAATCTAGCAGAACTTCTTTCTTACTATCTAATTCTTGTAAATTTTTTAATAAAAACAATAATTTTTAAAAATAATTAAGTTGATAACTTAACTGTATATCGACAATTTATATTGACGTTTTATGCCTTTTAATAATAAAAATATGATTTACACAAATTCAAAAGAAAAAAATGATTATTGTTTTGACGATACAGAAATTATAATCAATACTAAAGAAACTATCGATAGAGATTTGATCCCATTTCTACTTGAGCCAGAAAAAACTCTTCAAAAAATAGAAGAGGAAGCTAAAAAAGAGAATACTTCAGCTCAGGAGATAATTGCTTATTATCTAGAAAAAGGTATTAAATCTGAAACAGAAATAGATGATTTTAATGAATTATTACGATATAAAAAAGGTTTATATTCTAAAAAACAAGACCAACAAATTCCGAGAATTTTAATTGATGCTAGTCTTATTCAAGACGTTTTATTGAAACGAGATTCTGTTTTTTTAAAAAACGGACAAAAAATATTAGATCTCGTTTTAAATGACAAGATAAGTGGATATATCTCTGAAATAGGCTTACGAGACATTTATGATAATACCCTCAAAATGAACGGTAAAGAAGATGCAAATTTTTCAATGATAAAATTATTAAACTATTTTTATATTTGCAATATTTCTCCAGAAATTATCGAAAAAGCTCATTTTTATAAGACAATAAGTATTGAAAGTGCCATTAAAATAGAATGTGCTAAACGAGATAATATTGACATTATTATTACTCTCCGAGAAAAAGACTTTCTTGCTCATGATTGGAAGAAAAATGTTTTGAATCCTAGTCAATTTCTTAGCGAATATGATAAACATCAATTTCAAAAATCTTCTTCAGAGGAATTAGATAAAGAAGTTGAAGATTCATTATCTAGATTAAAACTCAATAAAGAACTATATCCAGAAGATTACGCAAAAGAAGAATTATCATTATTTGATGATGAATGGGTAATTCAACATTTTAATGTTTTAACAGCTAAAAATAACATATGTGATGCAACAGTCTTTTTAGCCAAAAAAGGCGACAAAAAAACCGACGCATTTAGAGCTTGGGATGAAGGTAGTATAGCCGCTTTATCTAGAGCCTTGGATAAAGCAATTAAGGAAATAAAAAAAGATCAAGCCATAAAATATACTATTGAAGATATAACAGAACGAGAATTAGAACAAGGATTAGATAGTTCTATTTATGCCTCTGTCACCTTAAAATTTGGTAATTCTACAGTAGAAGCCTACCATATTCATAAAGATACAATCAAAGCTCATTTTTATGCTTATGTAAAAGCAATTAACCTCATTTATGATGCTCAAAAAGATTCCCAAAGTAATAATTATGAAGGAAAAAAACTTATTTCCCTCATAATGCCCGTTAATGAAGATACCTTTATTCAGTTGTATCGACACGGAAGATTACTAGGTGAAAAAAAAATGTTAGATTTCCTGAAGATGAATCTCAGAGAAATAAATTTAGTTGGGAAAAAACTATCTGGTATTAATCTTAGTTATTCTGATTTGACTGATAGTAATCTCGAACATATCAATCTCAGTAACTCTAGTTTAGAATCCTGTCTTTTAGAGAGGGCTAAGTTATTTCATGCTACTTTGAAAGATTGTACTTTATTTAAAGCCAATCTCCGAGGTGCAAAGCTAAATAAAGCAATATTATCTAAGAGCAATCTTAGCCGTGCTGATTTAACGGAAGCAGATTTAGATAACGCCATACTCAAAGAGTGTGATTTAACAAGTGCTAATCTTACCAGTGTAATTTTGAAGGAGGCTATTTTAATTGGTGCTTATTTGAATAAAGCTAATTTAACTAATGCCGAATTAATAGAAGCTAATTTGACTTCAGCCGATTTAACTAATGTAAATTTAACTGATGCTGACTTAAGTGGTGCTGACTTAAGTGGTGCTAATTTAACTGGTGCTATCCTCAATAAATGTAATTTAACCAATGCTAATTTAACCAATGCTAATTTAACCAATGCTAATTTAACTGATGCTAAGTTAAGTAAAGCTAACCTTAGTAAATGTAATTTAACCAGTGCTAATTTAACTGATGCTGAGTTAATTGATGCTGAGTTCAATAATACTAATTTAAGTGATACAAATTTAACTGATGCTAAGTTAATAAGTAACGAGTCTTCGGAAATTTTTGACTTTGACAAACAACGGCGACAACTTGAAGAAAATTATGCCAATAACCAATGGTTTGATCGTTATGAGGAAATAGAGGGTGAAATTTGTTCAGCTATTCGCCAGTGTCGAGAACAAAAAGAACAAACCCTTATAGACCAAGTTTTCAATATATATGAAAAAGGCTCTGCTGAAGAAAAAGAATTTATCTCCTTAGCTGATTTGGATAACCCTAGCGAAGATGACATAGATAAAATGAAATCTTTACTAGACAAAATTGATGCCCTAAAACTTTCTTATATATCTTTCAAACTTGCTGATATAAATCTTAATCATCCTTTTGCAAGTAAAAGAAAGCTCACTAAAATTGAATGGAATAATCATGCTTTCTTATTTTGTATTTATTACTTTGATAATCCCAATACTAATAAGTTAAATGTATTTTTAAAATTAACCACTTTCTATAGTGATCAATGTTTATCTTCAGACTTTAATATGGTTATTAATTTTCCCAGTAACTCACCAGAGAAAAAAAAAGGGCAACTACAAGGGAAATGGAAAACTCAACCATCTCCAAGAATAGAGCAATTTTTTAACTTGGATAAAAATGATCCTTTTGAGCTAAAAGTTACTTTTAAAAATCAGTCAATCAAGAAAATAAAATTCATTAACAATTAACTCAAAAATACTATGTACAACTAAATTTTTACCATTGAATCTCAAAGGTTCTAAAAATACAATGAAGGAAAAGTAACTTTAAAAGTTTTAGAGGTTGTTTGAGAAGTCTGAGATCCCGATTTATTTAAAGA
This sequence comes from Geminocystis sp. NIES-3709, assembly GCF_001548115.1. GTDB lineage: Bacteria > Cyanobacteriota > Cyanobacteriia > Cyanobacteriales > Cyanobacteriaceae > Geminocystis. The sequence continues at coordinate 28,137 of NZ_AP014822.1, forward strand.
TTACTTTCCGTTGCTATTTTAGCTTTTTCAACATCTATAAAACGGGTATCAATCAAAATCTATACTTTTCAAACATTCTCTTATTCCTTCTTTTTAAGTTGCACACTGCGTTATTAAAAAACAAAATAGAAATGGGCAAAATATTTTACTTCAAAGAACACAAATCTGAATCGGGTTTTAAATTTAAAGCTCAAGTATTAGGTAAAAAGATAGTTCGTGAATTTATCTCAAAAGAAGATTTTCAACAAATCTTTCAACAGTATCAAGAATGGATAAATAAATTCAAACACCTAATTAAGTCTAGAAAATCTCGACTTTCTACTAGGGAATATGAGGAAATGGATTTTGACGATTTTGAGTCTTCATCATCCAATAGAAATGAAGTAAATGATAGATCAATAAGTCCTCAAGAACAAACTAAAAGAAAACAAGAATGTCACAAATCACACAGTGATTTACAAAATTTATTAGAAAACCTTTTTGATAACCATGAAATTACAGAATGGATGATTGAGGAGTTAGAAGCAAATGATGATGATGATGTTAAAGTTGTTATTCATTCAAATAATGATGACACATTAATGATTCCTTGGCAAAATGAGAAAATTTGGACTGCTCTTGATAATAAGAGTCTCAGAAAATTTTTCGTAGGTTTAGATTTGTCAGAAGAAGATTTTGATGAAAACCAGATTTATGATGCAAACAATTATACTAATAATGATTCCAGAATTTTAGTGATTTTGGGCAGTGAAAAAGGTGCTAACAATAAGCGTATTAACACTAATGTTGACAGAAAAGAGTTTGAAGAATTGAAAAAAGAGTTAGAACAAATAAACTCTAGTATTTATATTCAGATAGAACAACCTTCTCCACAAGAATTAGAAGTTCTACTTCAAGAAGATTGGGATATAATATACTACGGTGGTCATAGCATTACTGAGGAAGATGATGGAAAAATAGATCTAAAAGGTGGTTCAATCTCCATAAGTAAGCTAAAGGAATATTTTAAAACTCTTCTTAAAAATCAAAGATTAAAATTATTTATTGCCAATTCCTGTGATGGTATTGGTATTGCGAAAGTTTTAAGACGTTGTGGTTTACCTTTTGCTTTGGTAATGCGTGAGTCTATTCCTGATTCTTATGCCCATAAATTTTTGACATATATCATTCAATCTTTTCTCATTGGAGTTCCACTGAGTCAAACTATAAGACTTTCTCGACCATTTTTCGGCATGGCATTTGATCAACAGTATGAACTCCCTGGTGCTAGTCTTCTTCCCTTATTTTCTCTCAATTATAGACACATTAATGACCTTGATTTACCAATTATAAATCTTAAGGGAGTAAACGAACAAACTTTGGAAATGAATGCTTTGGCTGAAGCGGCTAAAAGTCGGCTAACTGTTAGTAATCACGAAATATCCGAGCTACAACTTCTTCAATTTTATGCTGATTACCTACGTCACAAGAATATTGTTGAAGATCCTAACGACAATAATACATATTGGATTAATGATTGGAATTTAATTAGTTCTAGAATCAAAGAACACAAATCCCAAGCTCACCGTGATGATAAAAAAGAACGTAAACTTCAAGCTGATGATACTAATAAAAAAGAAGATAAGCCTCAAGCTCACCATAATGATAAAAATGTAATCTGGGAAATTGAATTCTTAGCAGATGTAGATGGTCAAAAATTAAAATGGGGTGCAGGTTTTGTTAACATCAAAACTGGTGATAGTGAACTACTTCTCGATACTCGCCCTTCTATGTGGACTGGTAAACCATTTATCGTTAATGAGGAAAAACTAAAGTGGTTAAAAATAGGAAACAATCTAGATTTACCTACGGAAGAATACCGTCCTCAAGAAATAACTTTTACTACTATTGCTCTATTTCTGTTAGATGAAGAATATAAAAAATATGCCTCATCTGTAGATAGTTGCGAAGCGAAGGAAATTAAAAATTTTGGTGGATGGCTCAAAGATGAGAATCGCAAAAAATTTCAACGGGAATTTGCTATTTTACTTTGGCAGAATCCTAATGCTAACGAAGAATTAAAAAAAGAACTATTGAGACAATCTCTCTCTAAAATTCCCTTTGGTTTAGCAAGAGAAAGTCTAAGCATTAATCAGTTTACAATTGATACAGACATTAACTCTGGGAAAAAACAATACCCTTGGAAACCTCTTACTGAAATAATAGAAAAGGAAAAATGGGATGAAAAATTTTGCCAAAAATTAATTGATAAAAGAGTAAGCAAAGATCACTGGAGTGAAATACTTATTCCTGACAAAATCATCATCAGAAAAGCAACCAGAGCGTCGTAACGGCGGAAATAGAAGGTTGGAGCAACCAGGTGCAATCAATTCATAAGCACTATAAAAAGTCGTAAAATAAAGCTCGGTTGATAAGAAAGACAAATATTCTCATAACTGGAAAAGATAACTAGAGAATCATAATTGGTTTAATAATGAACATAAAGCCTATATTTCCATATATTTTGGCTCAGAGCGATCGATATTTAATACTTCCAACTTTGATTTTTTTGATGACAGCGATCGCTTTTATACCCTTCCCAACTTTTATTCTTCAATGCTAATGACTAACTATAGAATATTTGTTCTATTATTAAGTTTTGTTAATTATTAGTTTTAAACTGCATAAAAATGTTCAAATCAAACGATATATAAATAGTAAAAAATTAACTTTAATTCACTACCTTTAACCTTAATTAACTTTATTTAACTTTCAATTATTTTAAAATTAATTATTAATCTTCAATTAATCTTAATTAACTTTATTTAAAATTAAACTAAAATATTGAAAGCGATGCTATAAAAGACTTATAAAGATTTAAAGTAACTTTAATTAACTTCGATTAACCTCAACTAACTAACACTTTTAAATGATTATGCTAAGTTAATATTAACTTTAATTAACTTTAAATAAACTTGGAAAAATTGACAAAAAAAATTGACATTTAATGTCTAATTTGTTAGATTATAAACACAACAATCTAGTCGAACCTCGAAAATTTAATATTCAAGGCTCATTATCGAGATATTTGGTTGGCAGACCAATATCTTACGAGATGCTTACTTATGTCCTGTCGTCTTTCTTTTTCTTTCGGCAGGTTGCAAAGTAGCAATTCAACTAGATCTAACATTAAATGTTTATCTATTAATGGAGTTTAACACATGGTTAGCTTACCTGTACGTTTTCCACAAGAAAATCCTGTTTCTATTTCTTATAAGGATTGGGGTGAAGTGAAATTAAAGCAATGGGAGAAAAAAGCCCAAGAAGTAAGTGGGAATGTTTTCCACGACTCCGACTCTTCCTTATTAATCCCTATTGCTCATGATTTAGCCTCTCAATATTTACCTGAGGAATTACGACAGCAGATTAGTCAAATTAACCTGCCCGATGGCTTAACTCACTTGCATCTCAAAGGACTACCTCAAGATCCTTATTTACCTGCTTCTCCGGTTGACGGTAATCGCCCAATTGGTAAACGGACTTTCGTTAGTGAACTTGTATTGCTAGGAATTATTAGTCACGCACTTGAGTCTGAAGTTTTTGCTTATCAAGAGCAAAAACAGGGTGACTTAGTGCAGAATGTAGTACCAATTCAAGGGCTTGAAAAAACCCAGTCCAATGCTAGTGTCGGAAACTTCGGATGGCACAGTGATGATGCATCGTTCAAACGCCCCTATCGTGCGGAAGGAATTGCTTTATTTTGTCTTCGCAATCAAAGTAAGACTGTAACTTATTTTGCTGAGGTAGATGACATTATCAAAGCCTTACATCCTATCGATTTGCAAGTGTTACGAGAACCACGCTTCCGAGTACGCACTCCGGAGAGTTTTAAATTGTACGGTGGAAAGATAGTTTCTTCTGAACCACGTGCGATTATCACTGACGGGGAAGCTGGTGCAGAAATTGCCCTTGCTACTTATAACGTTGTGCCTGTAGATGACGAAGATGAAGAAGCATTGGATGCCTTATATGCGTTGAAACTCGCATTGCGTACTCCTGTAGCTAAGTCCTTTGTCTTACAACAAGGAGAGGTTTTAATTATCTCCAATGTCAGAGGTGTTCATGCTCGTGGGCCAATTTTCGGAGGCGATCGCTGGCTGCAACGGTGTTACTTTCGGAAGGATTTAACTGAGTTACATAAAGTAACTAATTCTAGCCATGATTGCCGAGTGTTTGGTAGTGAAGACTTATTCTTGTTGTAAGGGCAAGGGCCGGGGCAGTTTGCAATCTTTTCTGATTAGAGGTTTGGTGGGCTTTGCCCTACCCTACTTATAGCTTTCGGTGATTCTCGTTAGTTAACTTAACCCCTTTTTAGAGGGCTGGAGAGATTTTTCCTTCCCTCTTATCAACTCAATACTTTCTTTTTAAATTACCAGAAAACTCATGATTAATAGAACTGAATTAATACAAGAAGCAACCAAAATGGGTTTAGACATCGATTCTAACTCAATTGATGATTTATGTACCGTTATTAATTTAATCCAAATTATCTTAATTTCTTATCTGGGCTTATTGTTATATGTAGCCACCATAGTTATTATCGCCTTAGATAAAGGTATTCCCGTAGTTTGGTAAACCTTTATTTGCCATCTCAATTAAGTAATTAGAAGGCGATCGCTTAGTATTCTTTTACTGCTCATTATTTAATAGTAGTAGAAACTCGATCGCTTTTTAACTAAAATTTTGCACCTTGAGTCAAACATCTTTTTTCATTGCCGTTAAATATTACTGCACATATTATCCATTGGTAACAAAATATGACTATTACAGTTGACTTAACTCAACCAACACAAGCCACAGACAAAATTATCGCTTTATTCCAAAATTCTGATATTGACTATAAACATATTCACCATGATGAATGTCGCACCTCTGAAGAAAGCCAAAAAGCCCGTGCCGAAGGTGGGGCTGGTATAGTAATTGGTGCTAAAGCTATCTTAATGAAAATTGATTTGAAACAAACAGAAAGTCAATTTTGGCTTTTTGTACTTGCGGGGGATAAGTCCATTGATTCTAAATCCTTGAAGAAGTCTCTAAAACAAAAATTTAGTGATTTCAAGAAATTTCGTTTTTCCACTGCGGAAGAAATGGCAGAAGTTACTAACGGTTTACAGCCCGGCACAATGCCACCTTTTGGCAAACCAATTTTTGCAGACATAGCCCATTTATTTATTGATCGTAGCTTATTAAACCATGATGTGGTTGGTTTTAATGCCGCTTGTTTGACTCAATCTTTAGTTATTCCTACAAAAGATTATATCAAGGTAGCTCACCCCACTGATTTTTTTGATTTTTGTGCTTAGTTTTAAACAATAAATAGGGAGTTTTTACTAAAGCAGAAAACCAATTGATTAGAACCTTATTCTCTTGCTAAGAGCCGAAAATTATTGTCATGTCAATACCTATTCATTAATTGCTATAGATAATTAAGCTCCTTATTTGGCGTAAAGCTAGGATGACTGTAGAAACGGCAAAGTAAATTGACATAAGTTTCGAATAATCTGAAGTGTTCGCACTTCTTTCTATTTTTCTGCGAAAATTAAGATTTATGTTATGAAATATTAATAATAAAGAGTCAAAAGTTCCGACACTATCCAAAATCAGCACTTTTTGAAACTTTTTAAATTCTTTTGATAATAGCTAAAATCTATATTAGTTAAGGCTTTCAGCTACTTTGCCGATTTTGCAGTTTCTCTAGCTTTACCCCTATTTTAATAAATAATCTAATAGTTTTTTGACTAAAATATTGCACAGATACAAATAATCTAACTAGGTTTTTTTAAAATTTATGCCAATTCAGTTAGTATTAATTCTGCAAATAAATAGTTAACCAAGTAAATATTTTTTATGAATCGGCAATAATTCCTAATTAATTTTTTAAATTATGAAGCAAATTATTTTTCATTTAGCCTTTCCTATTAGCGATATTACCCAAACTGAGCAATTTTATGTAGAAGGTTTAGGTTGTAAAATTGGTCGTAAAACTGCTAATGCTATCATTTTAGACTTTTATGGACATCAAATTGTTGGTCATATCACTACTCAAAAAATTGAAGTTCAAAAAGGTGTCTATCCTCGACATTTTGGCTTAGTTTTTACTAATGAAAATGACTTTGAAACTCTCTTAAAAATAGCAGAAGAAAAGCAACTTAAATTTTATCAATCCCCTAAGCGACGCTTTACTGATACACCTGTTGAACATCGTAGTTTCTTTTTAGAAGATCCTTTTTCTAACTTATTAGAGTTTAAATTTTACTGCCATTCTGAAGCAATTTTTGGTAGTACATTTTATGCCCAAATTGGTGATAGGTAGATCCTAATAACTGGGGACATCCCATTTTTTGCGGATACACTATATCTGTTATTAAGAGTCACAATTGTATTGTGATTAAATAAAGTACAATACAATTGTGACAAAGTTATGCCTAAATTCCCTCTATGGCCGCATAGGTAGTTCACATTTTTACATTATCATCTATACCCTCAAAAACCATTGCACTAAGATTAATAGATAAATCTGCTAGACGATCGTCAAATAAGGGTGAGACTGCCCATAAAAGCCTAGAAGCCATATAATAAGGCAATTCTAAACCTTTTACTACTTCTAAAAATCCACTTACTCCCTTTTCTTTAATGTTGTCCATAACTATTTTAATTAGGTGTTGTGGATTGTCTTTCATTTGGTATTCTGACCAATGAATTTCACCCCCCGTTTTGTCAACTTCTCCTATATAAGACTTTAATAGGGAAAGTTGACAAAATATAAATTCTTTCCAAGTGAGTCCTAACCCTTTCACTGCCTTACTTATAGCCTGTTTTGTTAAGTTTAGGGCTTCTCCCACGGTTTCACAGGTGGCTTTCACTCCTGATTTAATTAACGATACAACGGTGGCTTTTATTTTTGCTATGGTACGATCCCCTTTGCTTCCTAATTCGGGGGATAAAATAACCCCGTCCACTTCCTTATACTCCAATCCCATTTCTTTCAGGTAGGATAAATCTTCATTAGTTGTTAAATAGAACTGATGTATTATTTTATCTTTAAAATGTTGGGCTCGCGATCGTCCTAATCCTTGCATCCTCAATTCATAAATTTTTTGCAAATAGTATTGTTCAAAGGTGGGAGAATTATCTCTGTTACTAAATAAAATATTGTATTCTCGTTGAACAGCACCGATATTAATATAAGGAGTGCCTACAAAAATTATTGCATCATAACCTAATAGTTCATTTGTCCCTCTGTCGTGTTTGCCATACCAGTAGGGAGTATTGAGGTTTTTGGCATAACGTTTCAATGTCATTACTGCTATTTTCTTATGGGGGTTTTGGGCTTTAATTAAGTCAATTCCCGTTTTTGCTCGATCGATGGCTTCCGTTGACCATTCATTGCTTCCTAAGCCTTGAATATCGATATTAAAGACTTTGAGGTTATCTAGGAATACTTTTTCATTTTGGATGGTGACAAGGGGCTCGTCGCAAATACTGAAAATTGCTTTTACTTGGGTAGCGGTGGCGGTAGCATCCATGAACAAATTAAATTTACTCAGTTTAGCTAAATTTGAGTAAGTCTCATTGTAGGAAGAAACGCTTAAAACCCATTGAGTATTATTCTTTTTGCTTATTTCTTGAGTATGAGTATTATTCTTTTGGGTTATTTCTTGAGTATGAGTATTATTCTTTTGGGTTATTTCTTGAGTATGAGTATTATTCTTTTTGCTTATTTCTTGAGTATGAGTATTATTCTTTTTGCTTATTTCTTGAGTATGAGTATTATTCTTTTTGCTTATTTCTTGAGTATGAGTATTATTCTTTTTGCTTATTTCTTGAGTATAAGTATTATTCTTTTTGCTTATTTCTTGAGTATAAGTATTATTCTTTTGGGTTATTTCTTGAGTATAAGTATTATTATTTTGGGTTATTTCTTGAGTATAAGTATTATTATTTTGGGTTATTTCTTGAGTATAAGTATTATTATTTTGGGTTATTTCTTGAGTATAAGTATTATTATTTTGGGTTATTTCTTGAGTATGAGCATTATTATTTTGGGTTATTTCTTGAGTATGAGCATTATTATTTTGGGTTATTTCTTGAGTATGAGCATTATTATTTTGGGTTATTTCTTGAGTATGAGCATTATTATTTTGGGTTATTTCTTGAGTATGAGCATTATTATTTTGGGTTATTTCTTGAGTATGAGCATTATTATTTTGGGTTATTTCTTGAGTATGAATATTATTCTTTTTGGTTATTTTTTGGGTGCTTAATATTGAGGTAGGATTGAGGGCAAAAATAGCTTCTAAAAGGTGATAAGGATTTATTGGCAATGATTCTACGTTGTCCATGAGTTCACTTCTTTTGTGGTTTCTAACTTCTTTTTCTTCCTGTCTTCTTTTTTCTTTAAATTGATTAGAAACGTGTTTTACTTCCTCGAATGAGAAGTTAGTATTAGGCAATGTTTCTTCTAATTTCGGATCTAGGAATTGAACTAGGGATAAGTATTCATCACTATTTAATTCAGGAAGCTCAGGCATATTTTCCTTAATAATGTTGTGAGGCAATCCAAAATATTTTGAGGCACTTTCTATATATTGCCGTCCGTTTTGAGGATCAATAATACCTATTAACCAAGTGGCAACGTTAATTATTTGGTCTTTCTTTTTACCTTGAATAACGCTATCATCAGCTTGTAATAGTTTGATGATTAAATCTTTTAATTCCTTGGTAGTGTAATGATATTCGTTGATAATAGGTAAAGTGCCAACTTCCTCCCATACCAAGCCAAAATGAGGAAATGTCTTCATTAATTTTTCTGTCGTTAATTGTGACGGGTGCATCCTTCCGATGCCATACCCCAAAATATTGGCTATGTCTTTTTTCGTTTCATGTTTATATAAGCCCCCCGTAAAGGAACAGGTTTTCTTAAATTCACATTTCTGACAGGGTAGATTATCGGTGACAGGATAACCTTTACTTTGAAGGTTGGTAAATGCTGGTTTTAAGTGACAGTTACCGAACGCTATCTTATAAATATTTGGGTAGTTTGGATCTTCCCCTTTTAATCGGATTTCTTCATTAGGATCTGCTTTTACTTCTCCGTTAACCATGTATAACCCGTAATAAGTGCGAGGGGTATTCTCTGGTGCTGTTTTTAACTCAGGATTACTCGGATTTTTGTAGTTGGTGTCCAGATATAAAATGTTATTTAATTTGGAGACAGTGGCACTTTTCCATCCCCCCGTTTGCGAATTGTCAAAAACGTATTTAACTCCGATTGTCCGTAAATGATTGATAATTTTTGCTCGATCGTTAGGGTAACAATATTTCGGGGGAATTACGATGGTTGGCTCGTTATTAAAGTCTTCTTTTATGCTCAAGTAGAAAGTATCAGGATTGAAGATAATTTTTTCTTTGCCAAAATCAGGTATTCTTACAACACCATCCTTAAAACCGATTTTGTATTTCTTACTGAGTTTGTTGTATTGTCTGATAAGTTCAGCTTGAAACTCAGAAAACTCATTATGATCAACGGCAACTTTTAATTGTTCAATGGTAATAGCAGAATGTTCTTTGAGGTCATTTTGAGTTACGGCAACATACGCTCGATGTCGTGCTTCTTCACCAGCAAGAATTACTTTTCCGTATTCGGACGGATTGTTAATTATGTTGCCATAGGCTTCGTTATCTTCCTCAATCTTAATAACCTTTTTGGCATCAGGTTTTGTGATTATTTCTTTGATTATTTCTTTGAGTTTATCCTTATTTAAGGCGATGCCACTCTCAATTATATTCTTCAGATTTTCGTTATCCGTCTGACTTAAACTTTGACTAAATTCAACAAAATCATCACCTTTTTGGGCTTCGGGATAAATTACCTCAATGGGCAATACGATGGCTAATATTCCTAATTCAATGGCGATGGACATTAACTCATTAGCTTTGTCTTTTCCTATTTTATCATTATCGGCAATGAAGACTATCCCCTTGTGTACCATTGCCAATTCTGACATTTTTGACTTGATATAGTCTTTATCTTTAGCTAATGAACCACATACGCAAGTACTAATTAATCCTTTTGATAGGGCATAATCGGCGGCTTTTTCTCCTTCGTGCCATAACATCCATTTATTTACGCAGTAAGGAAAATACTCTCTACGATATAGTTGCCATTTACTGCGATCGTCTCCTAATTTCTCAATCCATTTATTTCCTTCTAAGTATTTCGGGTAAAAATCCTTTTTAGCATATTTGGTTTTCTTATTTTTATCTTGATAAATACTTATTACCCGATCTACATAATGATTCTCACCGTATTTTAATCTTATCGTATGCCTTTGAAAATTTCTCCGCGCCATTTCTCGATCGCGCAGCGCCACTTCGTGCTCGTACTCATTTATTCTTTCTCGGAGGCTGTCATCTTTTGCCAAGTCAGCACAGAAGCCTAGATTAACTTCATCTAAGCTAAGGAATAAGTTAAGGAAATAAGAATCTTCGATTAAGGAATCTTTGATAATCGTTACATTACAGCCTTTTTCTGCTATCATATTAGTAGCTAAATTTTTTTAGTAACTAAATTTTTTAGTAATTAATTTTTGATTAAATAGGTGTTGTAGCACCTGTTAATAATATTAGCATCATTTTGATGAAAAGAATGAGCAATAAAAAAGGCGCTCATTTTAAAAATAAAAGCCTTTTTATATCGTATTTTTTCTTCCCGTTTGTTATAACGGGCTTTTTCAGTATTATCATTCAAAACCCAATTGAGCTATCGATACATAAAATAGCGTACCTGATAAACGATAAACGATCGAGGCATTTAAGTTGCATATAATCCGATGAGAAATAAATAACCCTGTCTTCTTGTCTTTGGAGTATTGTCTCTACTGACAGCAAACTACATGAGTTTTAGCTTATTTGGGAGAATAAAATATGTTGTACTCAGAATTGTTATGAGTAATAACGGTTCGCAGTATTCGAGATATTCCTTATGTTTAAGTCCTATTTTCTAATCACAAACTACAAACAGGGGATTTGAGTAGTAAGATAGAGACATTAGACACTGTATATTTTAAATTAGACAGATGAAGAAGTATTATATTAATGATTTACAAGAAAGATATAATCTCAAGACTAGACAGTCTGTGTACGACCGACTTAAAGCCATAGGAACACAAGTAGAAAAAGAAGGGAATAAAAGCTATGTAACGGAGGGTGTATTGGAAGAATTAGACCAACTGCAAGAACATTTAAACTTAGGAGGAAGCATTAAAACCTTTATTCCCACCCTTAAAACTACTGTCCATTCTAAAATAGACAATGAAACTGTATATTCATCAATAGACACTGTTAACTCTGAACTAGACAATAATCTTCAATATGAACAACTTGAGTTATTTGAAAATTTGATGGAGAGAGTTGAAGAAGTAGTGGAGCGAATGATACCTCAAAATCCCATTAATCATTGGGAAAAATTAGATATAGCAGTGGAAAGAGGGTATATACTCAGCAGTAAAGAAGTAAAAAGCCTAGTAGGTACTAAACCATTTGGTGAACAATGGATAAGAGGAGCATTCATTTTTACTCGAACTGGGAAGATAGGTAATCAGGCAGGATGGAAGATTAGTCGGCTTTGAGAGACGATCAACACAGAAGGTAATTACTAGCCATCTTTCCATTCGGCTTTGTTTCAGGAGTAAGCTCGATCGATCTTAAAATCATCTTAAATCCGTAATACGGTAACAAAAACTTTCAAAGAAAAAATAAAAAAATTAGCCCCATGTTAATTATAGGACTAAATAATACAAAAGAGTTATTTATTGAGCTTGAAAAAGACTGTTTTCCTGCTTCATAAAAGCAATACCAATAGCCATTTTTTCTCTTGATGTTTGTTTGTTATAAACTTTGTCAGCCATTTCCTTGCTGTGGTGCATGATATAAGCGATGGATTCCCTTTCTTTATCGCTAAGACCTAGATTATTAATATAAGTAACAAATATAGTTCGTAGTTTGTGAGGGGAAAGATTATACTTGGTGAGACGTAAAAATATGGATCTGACATAACCCCCAAATTTGGAGCGATTACTATCCCTAAAACTTATTCCAGATCTGGCTCTAATAAATACAGCATCAGTTTTACCTGCTGTTGCCAATTCATCACGATAACCTTCAAACAGCCACTTGTTAAGGTAGTCGTAAAAGAAAGTACCATCGCCAAAATCAATATTTTCAATCTGATACCAAAACTCACCATAGGTTTTACCCGTTTTGTATTGGTGGGGTAATAGATGGATATAGTATTTTGATTTTGCGACTTCTTCTTTTGCTAATTGATCATAAGAAGTAAAATTTCCCGTTTCAGGGTTATAGATACCATACACCAAAGTTTCGCCAAAAGTTAGTTCTCGGTAAGTTCTACTGCGGTCTGTAGGCATAAATACCATTAAACCGATCACTAAAAAACTTTGTAAATGGAGAGCTTTAGCAAACTTACCTAGTTTATTTCCTCGATTATACTTGTAACCACTATTATACTCATAGTTTTGGTCAGCTAACTTTTTCAGTCTCATGGCTACCTGTATAGTTTCTTCTCTGTTAAACGGGGGTACAATACCATCGTCTTCATCACAGTTATCCTTCTCTAAATTTCTTCTGTAGGCTTTAAGTCTATTGATTAATTTAATATCTTGATAATCATCTCCTTCGTCTTCGTCCGTTATATCGTAGTATAAATATTTAGTCAAAGCGATTAAAGAATTACAAACTATCACCTTTGCACCAGTTGAAGTTTCAGCCATATAGGTGTTGAAATAGCGATTAAGTAATTTTATAAAAGATTTTGTATTTCGGTTAATTTTTGACTTTAACAGCCATTCTTTCTTCGCTAACTCAGTCATAAAATTATCGTCAAACTCATCTTCATCTTGGTAATTATTGATGTAAGGATCAATCACAGGTATTATTTTCGTGATACTTAATTCATCGATCGTTAACTCAAGCTCCTCTTTACACCAACCAAAGAATCTTCTCAGTACATCTACATTGGTATTGATAGTTCTATCCCTTAATTTTTCTTCGTTTTTCCTAAATTCAGCAAAGTTATTAAAAGTATCAAAAATTTGAGTTAGACTTTCCGTTGATTTTTCAACTAACTGCTGCTGTGACAAATGTGGATATTTATTTTTTAACTCATCAATAAACTTCAAAGGTTCATTTTGGAGAATGATTTGACGATTAATTATTGAAGTGATGGAGGTGCCTCAATCTCTATTTCTCAGAAAAAAGGGGCAAAGAGGTGTGGGAATGTATTGCCAAGATCAGCAAGTCAGAGTTACTTGTGGTATTTATATTACTCCTAGTGCTAAAAAATTTTTAGAATTATCTGCTAAACAAAAGGGTACTGATTGCTCTAAGTTAATTGAGTTAGCACTGAAGCAAATACTTTAATTATGACTTATATATTACTTGCCCCAATTATTTCAAAACTTAACAATCATATTTACAAATTCTCTTTTACTTAATCCAGTTAAACTCTGTACGATCGATCATCTACAGACTTTGGTTTTTTGTTATTATCTAGTTATTAAAAAAGTTAAGACCTATTGAATATGCCGAGTTCGTTGCCGAAATATTCTGGTTTGATTAGTGAGCATCAGCTTTCAATCCTTTCGGAGTTTATCGCCCTCCATGATGGGATTTCTAAGGCGAGGGTTTTAGGGCGATTATTGGAGGCTTGGCAGGATGCAGGTAAGCCGATTTTGGGAGACAGGGATGC
>NZ_AP014823.1 GCF_001548115.1 Geminocystis sp. NIES-3709
ATAGGAATCTTTGATAACTGTTACGTTACAGCCTTTTTGTGCTATCATATTAGTAACTAATTTCCGATAAAGTCTAATTAAATAGGTGTTGGTAGCACCTGTTAATAATATTAGCATCATTTTTGATGAAAAGAATGAGCAATAAAAAAGGCGCTCATTTTAAAAATAAAAGCCTTTTTATATCATATTTTTTCTTCCCGTTTGTTATAACGGGCTTTTTAGTATTATCATTCAAAACCCCATTGAGCTATCGATACATAAAATAGCGTACCTGATAAACGATCGACCCATTTAAGTTGCATATAATCCGATGAGAAATAAATAACCCTGTCTTCGGGGTAAAGCCGAAATCTAAAATTATTGCCAATTCAAAAATATAAAAATATAAAAATATAAAAATGTAAAAATGTAAAAATGTAAAAATGTAAAAATGTAAAAATGTAAAAATGTAAAGATTTAAAATTTTAAGTTATAATCATGGCGAATTGATAAAAAGCTAATCATTGACAGAAATGTTTATTACAGTAACAGGATTTAAAGGAGGGGTTGGCAAAACCACTACGGCGGTGCATCTTGCTTGTTACTTTTCCCAGTTAGGAAAAACTTTGTTAGTGGATGGAGATCCAAATCAGTCAGCAACCGCATGGGAAAAGCGAGGAAAACTACCTTTCAAAATTGTTAATTTAATGGCGGCGGCTAAATACTCTCAACAGTATGAATATATTATTATTGATACCGCCGCTCGTCCCGATGCCGATGAAATGAAGGCGTTAGTGGATGGTTGTGACTTATTAGTGTTACCCACTTCTGCCGAAGCTCTGGCACTCGATGCTCTTTTGCAAACCGTTGACTTACTTCATGATTTAGGAGGAGACTATCGGATTTTGCTGACGATGATTCATCCTCCTCCAGTTAAAACAGGGCAAATGGCAAGACAGGCATTAACCGAAGCGGACTTGAAACTATTTCAGGGAGAAATCCGCCGTTATATCGCCTATGAAAAGGCTTCTCTGATGGGTGTTCCCGTATATGAATCGGGAGATCGTCGGGGAAAAATTGCATGGAAAGATTATCAACAAATCGGTAAGGAGATTTATTCATGACTAACACAAATCCTTATGCTAATTTAACCAAAAACTTGAAAGCGAAGACCGACAAAACCAAGTCTCAAAATCTCACCAAGGTTCAAGAAGCCAATAATGAATATATAGATCAAGAGCAATCTTTGCCAAAGGAGTCCACAAAACAAGAGGAAACAGAAAATCAAATCGTAGCCAAGAAAAAAGGCAGACCATCTACAGGGAAGCGTAGTAATCCTGATTGGATTGGTCGTACTTATTATGTTAAAAAAGAAGTGGATTTCGATGTAGCAGACCAACTTCTTCAACTTAAACGACAAGGCATTGATTTAGACAAATCCGACTTGGTGAATTTTCTGCTTGGAGAATGGGTAAAAAGTCAACAAGGTAAAAATGCAACATTTCGCATTGGTGAAAATATGAATTAATTTATTATCGCCAATGCAAAAATATAAAATGGCAATAATTCTCTCTCAGGAGCGAACACAAAGTAGTGCTGTGCGATCGCTCCTGTTTAAAAAGATAAAAAATGGGTTCTATTGATTGCAAATAAATATAATTACTTTGATTGAAAATACTAAGATTGTAATTTATCTAAAATATGTTTTGATTTCTCAGAAATAGGTAAATCATATCGATGGCGAAAAAACGTTTCAATTAGGGTAGAAGGTTTTGTACCTAGCATCTTTGCTTCTTCTTTCATTCGCTTTATTAGAGTTGGAGTCAGGGTTAAATTAATATCTTTTTTAACCTCATTGTAATCAATACCTTGCCCTCTCATTCGTTTTTGTCCTTTCGCTTTTTCTTGGTTACTTTTCGCCATCTTAATCTTCTAAATATCAATTAAATCAATGTACCAGTTATTCCATGTTAACTAAAAATTACCAAACCTTTTCTAGATCTGGGTTGTAAAACCCAGATCTAGAAATTTATCCAACCCCATAGAGCTTTTTCATGTAAATAAGTTAGTAAACCCTTGTCAACTAGATATTTACAACTATTTTTTGCTTAAGTTAGCATTTTTATACAACTTTTCAGTCAAAAACAGAAAATAAAAACTTTTAAAATTTATTATATATAGTAATTCTAGCATTTATCTAAGCTAAAAAAATCTAACAAAAAATAAGGAAGAGTCCAGGGGACTGTTTGCTATTTTTCTTGATTATTTTGTATAATAAGTTAGAATAGGAAAGGTAAAACTACTTACTATCAATCTTTCCTAGATTATGCCTGTTAACTAAAATAGACAATAGCTGAGGAATTATGACTAATATAACTTGTTTAGAAGCATTTAATCAGTTCTCCGAATTACACAGTCAAGGCAAAGTTAATAATGTACGTTCGGCTCTTTTTCGCTATTATGGCAAAGGATTAGAAGAACGCAAGACGGAAAAAGCAAGGTTTAATAAAGAAATGATGAAGCGGATGGAACGCCGTTTAGCTAAAGTAGAAATTAATGATCAGTTTAATCGAGATCAGTTTATAAAAATTTTGGAAAAAGGTTTTGATTTGTTGGAAATTAAACCTAAGCAAAGAAATCCTATTCGTTCACATTTAAACACTTTTTTGCGATTTATTGAAGAAAAAATACTTAACAGAAATCAAGTCAAAAATGAGGAAAAACCTTATTCACCCAGAAACAAAATAATTGACAAAAGTTATATTGAAAAATCAAAAGCTAAACGAAAACAAAAACCGAAAATTGCTTTAGAAGATAATCCTGAATTTTATTTAGATAGATTAGAAGAAAAGTATCCTGAAAAGAATAAAAAAGAGTTGATAGAAATAGCCAAAAATAGTCTCAAAAATTTAGAAGAAGAATATAATAATTTTACTAAATATCATAAACTACAAAAAGTTAGATTAATTACTATTAAGAGCCATTTATGTAGATTAGGAAGATTGTTAGGTTGGTATTATCAGCACAATCCCATTACCATCGAGGAGTTAAACTTGCAATCGATTATCAAGGTAATTGATACAAAAGTTGATAGAGAAGAATATGGCTATGATATGAATGAAATTTACATCGTGGAAGGTAAAGCAAGGGATAAGGCTAAATCTGAAGCGAAAAAGCTAATTAAATTCATTGATAATTTTTTGATTGAGTATGAAGTAAAAACTTTAACCACAGCCAAGCATTATGTTGAAAGTTTAATTAGTGTGTCCAAATTTTTATATAGAGATATTACTGATATAGCTGAAGCTGATAATTTTGAAGATATTATTGTAATGCGTTATTTAAGAGCTAAAGTAAGAAAAGTTAAAGAAACTTTTAGTAATTTGCAACCAGAAAAGTTACCTTTGGATTGGAAGGAAGTTAAGCAAGTAATAGATGCCTATAGATTGGATGCTAATTTAGAGTATTACGAGCGTTTTAGCAACGTTAATGGTAAAAAAACAATTCGTCGTAGTGATAAAAAAACACCGATAGCACGAGCACAAAATCTACAGAACTTTTTAATTTTGGCATTGTTCACTGTAAATACTCCAGACAGACAAAGAACGATTCGAGAGTTGGAATATGGCAGAACTTTAAAATACGGCAAACTGGATAATAATGGTTTTCTAATTCCTTTACAACCGATGGAAGATAAAGCTCAAGAGGGTAGATATTTTTTAGATCAGAAACCAGAAGACCACAAATTAGGTGACAAAAGTAGATTTTTTGCCATCAATAACCCACGTTATGAGGATGGAACTTATTTTTATGACTATTTAAACAAATGGTTATTTCAAGGATTTAGAGATATATTAGCTCAACCTACTACTAAAACCGTGTTTGTTAGAGCAAAAACAGGTCTTCCATACGAATCTAAAGAAATGTCTTCAAAAGTTGGTTATTTGTTCAAGAAAAAAACAGGGGTATCAATTGGTCCTCATAAATTGAGAAATATATTTGTTACTTATTTAGCCAATAGTAATGCTACGGATGCGGAACGTAGAGCCGCCGCTTTTCAAATGAATCATAGTCTTGAGATAGCGGATAAAACTTATAATAACCAAACTGATATGGAAAGAATTAAGCCTATTCAGGAATGGTTAGAAAGACAAAATAACTAATAATTTAGAGTATTTTTTCAAGGGTAGCCGTGTAGAAGTAGTGATTTTTTGCTCTGAAACCATTGTGCAATTATTTTCAAATCACTACATCTTTAGGACTACCAAATATTGATTACATTCAGATTCTCAAATTGATTTACAATAGTGAAAATGTCTTTAGTAAATAAATATTTATGGATTTAAGTACCCACAACAAGTTAGTTTCGTTTATTTGGTCGATCGCTGATGACTGTTTGCGAGATATATTTGTGCGGGGAAAATATCGAGATGTAATCTTACCGATGTTTGTGTTAAGAAGGTTAGATTGCCTGTTAGAAGGCACTAAAGACAAAGTGATGGAAGAAGTTAGGTTTCAACGAGAGGAAGTGGGGTTAGTAGAATTAGACGCTGAAGGTTTAAGGGAGGCTTCTGGTTATGTGTTTTATAATATCTCTGATTGGACTCTGAAAAAATTAGTTACCACCGCCGCCAACAATGCTCAAATTTTAGAGGCGAATTTTAAGGCTTATTTGGATGGTTTTAGCGATGATGTGAAGGAAATTATTGATAAGTTTGATTTGCGTAACCAAATCCGCAAAATGAGTCAAGCGGATGTGTTATTAGATGTTTTAGAAAAGTTTACTAGCCCTGAAATTAATCTTAGCCCCCATGAGGTAACAGACAATAACGGCAGAAAGTTAGCAGGGTTAACGAATTTGGGTATGGGTTATGTGTTTGAAGAGTTAATCCGCCGTTTCAATGAGGAAAATAACGAGGAAGCAGGGGAGCATTTTACCCCCCGTGAAGTTATTCGTTTGATGACTCATTTGTTGTTTATCCCTGTTAAAGATCAGTTACCGCCAGTAATCTTGGTGTATGACGGGGCTTGTGGTTCGGGGGGGATGTTAACAGAGTCGCAAAATTTTATTCAAGATAGTCAAGGTGAAATTGCATCTTCGGCGGTAGTGAATCTCTATGGTAAGGAGGTAAACGGGGAAACCTATGCTATCTGTAAATCTGACATGATGATTAAGGGTAACAACCCCGAAAATATCAAGTTTGGCTCAACCCTCGCTACGGATGATTTTGCAGGGATTAAGTTTGATTTTATGTTGGCTAATCCTCCCTATGGTAAGTCGTGGAAGACTGAGCAAAGATACATTATGGATGGTAATAATGTATTAGATCCTCGTTTTGAGGTATCGTTAACGGATTTTTGGGGAGAAATCAAAACGGAAAAAGCTGTGCCGAGATCGTCTGATGGGCAGTTATTATTTTTAATGGATATGGTAGGTAAAATTAAGCCTTTATCCCTTAGCCCCCTTGGCTCTCGTATTGCTTCGGTGCATAATGGTTCGGCTTTGTTTACGGGGGATGCAGGTAGCGGAGAAAGCAATATTAGACGCTATATCATTGAAAATGACTACCTAGAAGCGATCGTACAACTGCCCCAAAACCTCTTTTATAACACCGGGATTAGTACCTATATTTGGATTTTATCTAATCATAAAGCCCCACATAGAAAAGGGAAAGTACAGTTAATTGATGCTTCTAACCTTTATCGTAAGTTACGGAAAAATTTAGGGGCGAAAAATTGTGAATTTGCCCCAGAGGATATTGAAACAATTACTAATATTTATCTCTCTTTACATGATGATAATAACCATACTTTTAAAAGTTTAACTAATCTTTCATCTAATAATCTTTCATCTAATAAAATATCTGGAGAATTAGCTAATAAAATATCTGAGGAATTATCTAATAAAACATCTGAGGAATTATCTAATGAGTTTTCATCTAGGGAGTCTTTATCTGGATTTATTTCGATCGTTCATAACAACCAGAATGAGGAGCAAAAATTTAGATTCCCCCTCCTTAATAAACAGGGAATAAAAGAATGTGTTAGTAAAGTATTTAATAATGAAGACTTCGGTTTTTATAAAGTAACCGTAGAGCGTCCTTTAAGATTAATGGCTCAATTTACCCCAGACAGGATAGCTAGTTTACGCTTTGTCAGTGCTATTGCTGAGGCTATGGAATGGATTTATAACCATTTAGGGGAAAAAGTTTATCAGGATTTAAAAGCCCACGAAAAGGACATTAAAGCCCATTTGGAGAAAGAAGAAATTTCCATTACTCCTGCTAATTTAAAAACCTTATTATCTCAAAAAAAATGGCTTGAGCAAAAAGAATTAATGGTAAAAGCCCAAAAAATTGCTACTGGTTTAGAGACAATTACAGGTACTAATAATAATGAGAAAATTTGGACTGATTTTAATTTATTTACTCAAGAGGTAGATAGGGTAATTAACCAATTAAAAATCAAACTTTCAGCTTCCGAGAAAAAACAAATTTTAGGGGCGGTTAGTTGGGTGGACGAATCCGCAGAAAAAGTTATTAAGAAAGTCCATAAACTTAAAAAAGACAAATTAGAAGAGTTATTAAACCAATTAGGCATAACGGTTAATGGGCGTAATAAAAAGGTTGATGAGCCTAATAAAATGGTTGATGAGCGTAGTCGAATTAAAGAAAATTTAGCTAATTTTGGTTATTTTTCTACGGATAAGCCAGATGTTTATGTGGAATATGAAAGCGATACTAATTTACGGGATACTGAAAATATACCTCTTAATTATTATCTATCTTCCTCCACTATTGACGAGAATTTGAATATTAACCAAAATTTGAATATTAACGAGAGTTTGAATGTTAACGAGAGTTTGAAACCCTCAACCTTTGCCCATCGGGTAGCCATAATTGAAGATTACTTTTTAGAGGAGGTGCGTCCCCATGTAGAGGATGCTTGGTTGGATATGAGTAAAACTGTTATTGGTTATGAGATTAGTTTCAATAAGTATTTTTATCAGCATCAACCTTTGAGAAGTTTGCAGGAGGTAAGCAAGGAAATGTTAGAGTTAGAGGCACAAACGGACGGTTTATTAAAGAATTTGGTTAGTTTTGCACAAATTTAGTTCTAGCCAGAGTTCGATCGAGAGAGATAGGGTAGAATGGATTTAATAGTTAAGGTATCAAAGATGAATTTATCAATGCTCGAAAAACTAATTGTGTTTTTTGTGTGTAAAACCAAGGGGCATATCATAAAAACCCAGTTGGTTAAATTCTTGTACCTTGCGGATTTAGGTGCGGTTAAATGGCAAGATAAACAATTAACCGATTTAGATTGGCGTTATTATCTTAATGGTCCTTGGAGCGAAAATATCGATTTAGCTTTAGAAAAACTCTATAAGGCTAGAATTTTGCAGGAAGTTACTAAAGATTCAGCAAAATTGATTCAACCTGCTGAAAACTGTCTTAATCCCAAAACTTTTGGTTTTTCTAAGGGGCTTGAGTTGAGATTAAGTAATATTGTTTATGAATGGGCTGGGGCAAATAAACTCGATGAATTACTAGAATATGTTTATCAAACTGAACCCATGATTTCTGCTCAACAAAATCATGACAAAGAAGAAAAAGCCCTTTTAAATCTCCGTTTGGAAAGTCAAAAGTTGGTTGAATTGTTAGGAGGTAAATGAGTTATGCAACAAATAACGATCGAGGTTGACGACAATATTAAAAAGGCTTTTCAGTTGGCTTCACCGCAACAGAAGCAAGAGTTAAGTTATCTGATTGGTGCTTATTTGGGTTCGTCTTGGGAACAAAAAAACCTTATTGAAGTAATGGAGATGATTTCTGATAATGCGGAAAAACGGGGCTTAACTCCTGAAATATTAGCGGAACTTTTAGCGGATGAGTAAGTTACGTTTAGTTTTAGATACCAATATTTTGATAAGTGCTTTATTATCAAAAAAATCTATTCCTTTTAAGGTAGTTAATTTTGCATTTAATCATCATATTTTACTTACTTCTGATGAAACTTTGACGGAGGTAAAAAGGGTTTTAAATAGGCAAAAATTTGATAAATATTTATCTAAGGAAGAGCGTTATATTTTCTTGACAAAGTTTATGAAAACGGCGGAAAAAGTCTTTATTACAAAACGCTTTAATGCCTGTCGTGATTCTAAAGATAATTGTTTTTTGGATTTGGCAGTATCGGGTAAAGCTAATTTTCTGATTTCAGGGGATGATGATTTATTGGTGTTAAATCCTTTTGAAAATATACCAATTATTACCGCTAATGTTTTTGCTAGTGATTTTATTGAGGTTTAATTTATGATGCTTAGTTTACCTAAATACGACTGTTATAAAGATTCTGGGGTTGATTGGTTGGGGGAAATTCCAGCACATTGGCAAGTTAAGAGATTAGGTTTTGAAGCTAACACAATTGTACCAATGAGAGATAAACCAGTTGATTTATCTGGAGATATTCCTTGGATAAGAATAGAAGATTTTGATGGTAAATATATTTCCTCTTCTAAATCAGGGCAAGGAGTTTCGATAAATACAGTAAAAAAAATGAATCTTAAAATATATCCTAAAAATACTGTTTTATGTTCATGTAGTTGTAGTATGGGAACAACTGCTATTGCAAAAAATCCATTAATTTCTAATCAAACTTTTATTGGGATTTATCCTTTTAAATCTTTTATTTCAGATTATCTTTATTATCTATTAAATGCCTCCAGAAATTATTTAACACAATTATCAACAGGTGCTATTCAACAGTATTTATCAAAAGATGATTTTCGTAATTTAAGATTACCAACTCCTCCGATCGAAGAGCAAGAAAGGATAGTAAAATTTTTAGATAGGAAGTGTGAGGAGGTGAAGAAGTCGATCGAACTCAAACAAAGATTAATCGCACTGTTAGACGAGCAAAAGTCGATCGTTATTAACCAAGCCGTCACCAAAGGCTTAAACCCTCACGCACCCATGAAAGATAGCGGTATTGATTGGCTTGGCGATATTCCAGCACATTGGGAAGTTAAAAAGTTAAAGTATATGGGTACTGCTATAATTGGATTAACTTATGCACCAAAAGATTTAACTGATGAAAATAACGGTACACTTGTTTTAAGATCGTCAAATATACAAAATGGCAAAATATGCTTTAAAAGTAATGTTTTTGTAAAGTCAAAAATACCTAAACATTTAATTACCAAAAGACATGATATTTTAATCTGTTCAAGAAATGGAAGTAGAGAATTAATAGGTAAAAATGCACTGATAGAGGAAAAGTCAATAGGATTATCTTTTGGAGCTTTTACCACAGTTTTTCGGAGTGATTTTAATCCTTTTTTATATTATATATTTAATTCTAATATTTTTAAAAGTCAGTCGGGTCTTTTTCTAACATCAACGATTAATCAACTTACAACAGGAACATTAAACAATTTTAAAATTCCAATTCCCCCTATTGAAGAACAAGAAAAAATTGTGGAATACTTAGAGCAAAAAACAGCAGAAATAGAAGAATTAAAGGAGAAAACTTTACAACAGATAGAGAAACTAAAAGAGTTCAAACAAATCTTAATCGCCGAAGCAGTGACAGGTAAAATTAAAGTATAAAATAAAAAAATGAGCAAAAATTTATCACAAAATATAAACAAAAAAATAAGTTATTTTATTGATTATTGGAGAGATTTTTCATCTAATGATGGTATCGAAGAACAGCAAGTTCATACTATAGTTTATAGTCCCAAAGAGTTATTTAAAGGATTTGCAGAAGAAGTAATTTATAGTCAATCTAAATGTAAAAATAATGAATATCAATTCAAGCATAAAAACTATAAGGATTTTTTTATAAAATCAATTAATGAATTTATCAGTTTACCTATACAATCTATTGATTTTTTTACAATCAACATTAACTTTAATACAAAACCATTTTCCAAAACCCGATTTTCCTTATTTATTACATATTTTATCTCAAATTGATATTTTATTATCTGATTTTAGGTTAGTTAAAGAATGTGTTAATGAGTTAGAAAAAATACTTTTTGATCAAAATACAAACCTAGAGACAGAAGTAGATATTAATTATTTTGATAAAAAAAATAAAGGTAAAAATAATCAAAATAATAAAAAGAAAGAATCTATATTAATTAAAGATCAGATAAAAATACTAACGAGACTAATTATTTTCCAATTACCTGAAAAAGGATATTCAAAAAAACACATTAAAGAAATTCCACAGTATATTTTTTCTGGATATAAGATAGGAAACTATTATTATTTTGGCAAAAAAGATGATGAGCCTGTTATTTATACCGATTTTCCCTATAATGCTGATGATATTAATCTTAATAATATTAATATTGGAGATAAACTATATCAGGATAAACTAAAAATATACTTAGACAATTTAACGGATTCTGATAGAATATTAGCCATTAAAAATTATTTTAATTTTGATACATACAACAAAACAAACATATATCTTCCAGTTAAAAGGATTTAAAGGAGCAGACAACTTAAATATTCAATTTGGAAATGTTAGAATATATAATCCCAAAACCACAAAGTTGATCAAAAAATATTTATTAGATTTTGATGATAATTCAGACCCAAATAAATTTGATAATTACGAATATTTTGGTAGTAAAAATGATGATATTTATTGTAATGGGGCTGTTACTTTAGATGTAATTGATCAAGAACAGTCAAAGAAAGAAGCTATTTCTAACTTAAATCAAGTCCTTAGCTTTATTTTGAGTAATCAAATGGATATTAAATATCCCATTAAAATAGACATAAGTTCAATGTTTATTATTGACGAAAATGGAGTACAAAAAGGTTTTTTTAGTCAAAGAACAGAAGACGATTATAATTTTAAAGAATCTAGGGAAAATATAAATTTTATACATAATTTTTATCAATCTAAAATTACTTCTCAATTAAACTCTGTAGATAAACAAATAATCGAATCACTTAATTGGAAGAAAAAAGCTGTTGAATCATTTAACATAAATGAAAAAATACTATGGTTTTGGATTAGCTTAGAAAATTTAATGAACGATGGAAATAATAGAAGTTCAGAAAATATATTTTATTATGTTTCTAAATATTTAGCTATATATCAATTTTATAAATTTGTCTGGAAACATTATGGTAAATTAATAGATATTAGAAAAAAATTGGTATTGAAGAGTTTCTCTACAAATGATCGTAAGGATTTAAAAGAATTAGATTCAATATTAAGGCTAGACGAAATTAATACAAAAGATAATCAAATTATTTATTCTTTAAAAGAATTCATTGAAAATATTGATTTAATTATTGATTTAATTAAAGCTCAATTTGAAAAGGAAGAATTACTATACTATCAATTAGATTATTTAAGATTAATTTTTAATAATCCAGATAATTTAAAAAAACTATTAGACGATTTTGAACACATTTGTAAAGAAAAACTACTTTATGTTTATCGCATTAGAAACAAAATAGTACATAATGCTAATACTGAAGAAAATACTCTTAGTGAATATTATTCAGATTTTATTAGCCAAGCATCTACATTAACTATAATTCAATTCATGACAAAAAGACAGAATAAAAATCTCAAGACTACAGAAAGTATATTAAATGACATACTTTATGATTTTAATAAACTAAAGTTGGATATAGAAATACAAGGTATAACAGTATTGTACGAACAATAGAAGTATTATTATTTCGGCGTTTGAGTAGCATCTATACTAAAAACCCCGTTAAGAGATTTGCGTTCGCTGTACCAGTTAAACCTTTTTGAAAAGACAAGGCTGAAACCCTTGATATCCGCTATTAATTTGCTGTACCAATAAAACCTTACTTAAACTGGTACAATTTCTAATATACAAAAGTTAACAAAAATTAACATTTGAAACTGTTGCTATGAGAGAGTTTTAGCTTTAGCGTTGTTTTTGTCTCACTTGCTACTCAAACGCCATTTCCTCTAATAAATAATTATTCAATGATTATGGATTTAGATGATACTAGAAATAATGAATATGGAGAGTGGTATTCTAAAAGAAATCCTTTAACCTTAGAAAAGACAAAGCCCTTAATAAGCTAGGCTCAAAAAGACTTGCCAGTTGAACACACGACATGAAGCCGACGTTTACTTACTAGCGGGCTTACTCTTACTATAGACTGTTTTTGTTCAAAATTATCTTGTTGTCGCAATACTTCCATTAAATAAAATATTAGCCCATGGTAAGCAAAACTAATGAAAAAGCCCTCGAAGACTTGATACAAGAGTGTCTCATCCATCAACAAGGCTATCACCTCGGAGAGAATAAAGACTTTAACCCCCAAATCGCCGTTGATACCGCCAAACTATGGCAATTCCTCGAAACCACCCAACCCGAAGAATTAGACAAGCTAAAATATAACCCCGATTGGCAGAAAATAGTATTAGATAGGATCGATCGAAAAATCAAGAGAAATAGCCTTTTACCCCTTCTCAAAAAAGGCTTAGATATTGATTCAGCACATCTCACCCTATTTTATAGCCAACCCTACAACGACTTAAACCCAGAAATCCAAGCCAACTTCCAGAAAAACATCTTTTCTGTTACCCGTCAAATTCACTTTTCTACCACCGACAAAAACCTCTCCATAGACTTAGTAATATTTATCAACGGCTTACCCATCATAACCATTGAATTAAAAAATCAATGGACAAATCAAACCGTTTACGATGCTAAAAAACAATACTGTGGAAGGGATTACCAACAACCATTATTAAACTTCGGACGCTGTTTAGTACATTTTGCCCTTGATACCGATGAAGCATGGATGACAACCAGACTAAATGGCAAAAGCACCTATTTTCTACCCTTCAACCAAGGAAATAACAACGGTAAAGGCAACCCCATAAACCCTCATGGGCATAAAACTAGCTATCTCTGGGAAGACGTTTTAAGCAGAAGTAGTTTAGCCAATATCCTTGAACATTTTGTCTTATTAGAAGGTAATTCAACAGATGCGCTTAAAGAAAAAACCCTTATCTTCCCCCGTTACCACCAACGAGACGTAGTTAATAAAATCCTGCTATCTGCTCAAATTAATGGCACTGGTAAAACCTATCTGATTCAACACTCCGCAGGTTCAGGAAAATCTAATTCTATCACATGGTTAGCCTTTCAACTAATCCAACTCTATCCCCTTCCCCTCGCCAAAGTTAATAACTTTACTACTAACCAAAATAATAACCAATCATCACAGCAAGTTTATAACTCGACTGCTAACCAAAATAATAACCATAAATCTACCAATAAAACAGATATTCCATTAGACGAGCCTTTATTTAACTCTGTAATAGTAGTAACAGATAGAACTAATTTAGATAAACAACTGCGGGATAATATTAAAGACTTTTCCGAAGTTAAAAACATTATCGCCCATGCCAAAACCTCCGAAGAACTCAAAAACGCCCTTGAAACAGGCAAAAAAATCATTATCACTACCATTCAAAAATTTAGATTTATTGTCGAAGGCATTGAAGGATTAAGTAATAAACGCTTTGCCGTAATTATCGATGAAGCCCACTCCAGCCAAAGCGGTACTTCTGCTGATACCCTTAACATGACAATCAATAAGACTAATGACAATGATGACACAGAAGAAGAAATCCCCGAAGATAATCAAGATAAAATCTTAGAGGTAATGAAAAACCGCAAATTAAGTAAGAATGCCTCTTATTTTGCCTTTACTGCCACCCCTAAAAATAGCACCCTTGAAAAATTTGGCATCAGACAAAGCGACGGTAGTTTTTTACCCTTTCATCTCTATTCCATGAAACAAGCCATCGAAGAAGGTTTTATTCTTGATGTTTTAGCCAATTATACCACCTATAAAAGTTACTACGAGATCCAGAAATCCATTATCGATAACCCCGAATTTGATACCAGTAAAGCCCAGAAAAAAATCAAAGCCTTTGTGGAAGCCCATCCGAAAACGATCGCCACCAAAGCCGAAATCATGGTTAATCACTTCTTAGAAAACGTGGTTAAACCGAAGAAAATGAAAGGGGAAGCGAGGGGGATGGTAGTAACCAAAAATATTACCACAGCAATTATTTATTACCAAGAAATACAAAAACTGCTCAAAGAGAATAACGCCGATTTTCAAGCTATTATCGCCTTTTCGGGCAAAAAGAAGGTAAATGGTATCGAACACACCGAGGAGAGCTTAAACGGCTTTCCTAGTAAGGATATAGAAAGCAAATTGCGCACCGATGACTACCGCTTGTTAGTGGTAGCGAATAAGTTTTTAACGGGCTTTGACGAACCATTATTACACACCATGTATATTGATAAAAAATTAACTGGGGTTTTAGCAGTACAAGCCCTATCCCGTCTCAACCGTTGTAATAATAAAATGGGTAAGAATGATACTTTTATCCTCGACTTTGTTAACAGCACCACAGAGATAAAACAAGCCTTTGACCCCTTTTATACTGCCACCAGCCTCACGGAAGCAACCGATATAAATGTACTCCATGACTTAAAAGAAAGTTTAGACGGGTTAGGGGTGTATGAAATTTATGAGGTAAACCAGTTTAACCAGTTATTTTTTGCTCAGGTAGAAGCGGAGCAACTAAGCCCCATTATCGATACTGCCGCCCAAAGATTTAACAGCGATTTACAGCTAACGGAAGAAGACAAAATCGACTTTAAAATTAAGGCAAAACAGTTTGTTAAGGTATATGCCCAATTGGCTTGTTTGATTCCTTTTGATAACCTTGATTGGGAGAAATTACATTGGTTTCTTAAATTCCTCATCCCTAAATTAATCGTTAAAAATCCTCAACAGGATCAACTAGATGAATTACTCAATAGTATTGATTTAAGTACCTACGGCATTGAAAGAGTTACCCTTAACAGTCAGATCGAGCTCAGAGATGAACAGGGGGAATTAAAAGCGCAAAACCCTAATCCGAGGGGATATTATGAGCAGGAAAAGGAATATAACACCCTCGATGAAATTATCAATAGCTTTAACCAAGCCTACTTTGGACAGTGGGAAGCCACTCCCGAAGAACAAAAGATAAAATTAGTGAATATCGCCCAAAATGTCGCTAATAACCCCGATTATCAAACCCAAGTAGTCAATAATCCAGATCCCCAAAATAGTAGGATGGCGATCGATCGTCTAATTAAACAAGCTGTAAACAGAGAAAGACAAAAAGAAGTAACTTTGTATAGAAATTATATGCAAGATCCAGATTTTCAACTAGCCTTAAACAATAGCATCATGCGTATCTTAGAAGCTACATTAACTAACTCTAATATTAATCTTGATAATATGAAGTTTGGCTCTTAGGAAAGATAAAAATACCAGTTTTTCCAATAAATCTTCTTTCAGTAAAGTTGTTATATCAGATCGAAGTGGGAAATTATTTCATAAATTTACCTTAGTTAGTTTTACCCCATTTTATGATGAAGAAATTGATATATTTTACAAAATGATTTGAAAAGAAAATTACAAATTCTATATTCTGAATAAAAACTTATAGATAAATTAGAGGTAAGTCAGAGATAACTTTAGAGACATTTAAAACTATTTATTGCTAAATTGAAAGAGTAGTTATTAAAGAACAATATTTGCCATGAAAAAGCGTTCTCTTAAATTAAGCATCGAAGGTAAAAAATTAGCTCAGGAGGCACTAGCAAAAAAATGTTTAAATAAAAGTAAATTAGCTCAAGACATTCAAATATCAGAAGCCACTATTTACAATTTCTTTGAACCAAAGAACATTGATAAAGAGAATTTTGCTAACATTTGTCATGCCCTTGATTTAAAGGTAGAAAAGGTTATTGATTTGTCTGAAGATATTGAATATATTTTTCTTGAAATTCGCAATAAATATAAATCATATTTAATTAATAAATATGATATTATTAGAGTTTTGGAAATGTCTTATCCCATGCCATTAAATAAACTTTATACAAATGTAAATATTATTGAAAAAATTACCGCAAACCAAAGAAAAAATATTAAAGAGTTAAATCCTAAACCAAAGAATAATATTGACAGATTTAGATTATCTAAAAAAGTAGTAGAAAAAATATCTGGTTTGGATGCGGTAAAAAAATACAATCAGTTAATGATACTAGGTAAACCTGGATCAGGTAAAACAACATTTTTAAAATATATAACTATTCAGTCTATATCTGAAAATTTTCTTAATGATTTTATTCCCGTCTTTATTTCTCTTAAAGATTTCGCAGAATTAGAAAATAACTTAAATTTATGTCAATATATAAATCAAATTTTTACGTCTAATTTATCTATAAAAGATAGTGATATAAATAGTCTTTTAGCTTTTGGTAAACTATTGATTTTACTTGATGGTTTAGATGAAATAAAAGAACAAAATACTAATAAAGTCATTAAAGAAATTCAATATTTATTCGATAAATTCCCGAATAATAGATTTATTATTACCTGTAGAATAGCAGCTAAAGAATATATATTAGAAAATTTTACTGAGGTTGAAATTGCTGATTTTGATCAAAAACAAATTGAATCTTTTGTTACTAATTGGTTTACTGCTAAAAACTTGCCATTAACCAAAAATTTTCTTAAGCAATTAAAAATAAATCAACCTATTCAAGAATTAGCAAGTAACCCCTTACTTTTAACCTTATTATGTTTAGAATTTGAAGAATCGGGTGACTTTCCGAATGAAATAGGAGAATTATATAAAAGAGCAATAGATACTCTATTAAGAAAATGGGATAGTAAACGAGGTATTCAACGAGATATTATTTACAAACAATTATCAGTACAACGTAAAGAGATTTTATTAACTGAAATTGCTTTTAAAACTTTTAAGAAAGAAAATTATTTACTCAAACAAAATGATTTAGAAAAATTAATTACTGATTATATTCAAAATTTACCCGATGCTCAAACTGATTTGGAAACACTACGCACGGATAGCCAAGCTGTTTTGAAATCTATTGAAGCTCAACATGGATTATTAGTAGAACAAGCTAAAAATATTTATTCTTTTTCTCATTTAACTTTTCATGAATATTTTACTGCTAAATATATTGTGGATCATGCTAATACGGAAAATATTGAAGATCCAGTTTTAAAAGAATTAGTTTGGCATATATTTTTTAAAAACTGGCGAGAAGTTTTTCTGCTAACTTCAGAAATGATAACTAAAGCAGATGCTATGGTGTTAAGAATGAAATATTGCCTTGATTTATTTGCATCCAAAAGCCGAGTTTTACAACAACTTTTAGCTTGGGCAAATCAAAAATCTCAGAATATTTCTAATTCCGATTATTCTCCAGTAGCAATTAGAGCATTTTATATTTGTTTAGCAGTTGGTGTTTATATTCTGGATAAGTCAAATTACCCTTTTTGTATGTCTTGGAATATTATAAATATCAGTGATTTACTAGAGACGATCGAACCCAAATTAGGGCTAAATTTTTATGAAGGCTGTGCTTCTGGGTTTGGATTGGGACATTATAAAGGTTGTATTGATGACGAAAATTTAGCCCTTGATTTTTATCTAAGTCATGCTCGTTGTCATTTTTCTTTATTAGGACGTATTGCAGATGAAAATAGAGAGACTGATGTAGAATCAATAACTTTAAATTATGAGCAAGATGAAGAAGAGGAATTCGAGCAATTTATGGAAAAAGAACATCCTTTAGATGATACTAATTTTTATGAACTAGCAGAATCTCTCTATTCAGCGATCGAAATATCAAGTAACTTTAACAATGAAGAATTAAAAGAAAAATTACTGATTTTAAATAATAAATTACCTGAAGGAGTTTATGACAAATGGGATGAATATTACAAATGGTATAAAAATGAAAGTGCTAATTCAGGAAATCAATTAAAAAAAATAAATAAACAATATCGAAATCTTGATTATGATTGGCAATTTGAAGATCAAGAGTGGGGCAATTTAATTGCTTATTGTTATGGTAATAAATTGTTACTAGATTGTCTTAATAAGTCTTATGTTAGCAAAGAAATTAGAGAACATATTTGGAATAACTTATTAATTTCATTTGATGAAATTAGCTAGTTATTTAATCTATGCCTTACCGTTATCTAAGGAATAAAATGTTTATGGAAAGGATTAAGACGTTTGTTTGACGTTGCCCAGAGTTTGACATTGGCGAAATCACCAATCACCTTCCAACAAAAATTTTAAGACTTAACCGTAAGGCATAGGTTATTTATAGCAATTTCTACCCTTATGAGGTACGCTCAAATCCTTTAATCAGGCTGGCAAACTTTCATTTTATTTTTACACCTCGTAACCATGAAAAACGCTATAATTAAGCACTAATAATTTTAGTTAATTCCAAAGCAATTATATTTTGTTGCTCTGTTAATAAATGTAACAAACATTTAAAGCCTTTAAAAGAAGGTGTATTTTGGCGAAGTTCATTTTGATTATTTTGCCATATAAAATCAAGTAAAGAAGCGATCGCATTTTGTACTGATACCTCTTTGAAAATTCGATGTTGTTCTTTTTCGGTTATTTCTTTAATCCAGATAATTCCCTGAAGACGAATAGGTTTCGTTGCTGATGTTTGCAACCATTGAGCGAATAAAGCAATGCGACGGTCATATATTGGTACATTAAGAACCCAATGCTCAATTAAATCCACCATCTTTTGAACAAGAATCTTATGACGCTCATTCCAGTAATGTATAGAAAACTGATCTAAACCTAAAAGTGTTTCCCAAACTTCATCATGATAAGACCACCTGATATTATTTGAATCGATGGAGAAAACATAATTGAATATATCACGGATAATTGAACAATAAGCGGGTGGGATATTACTTTGTTGTAATCCATATCTATGAAATTCCTCAAGAAATACTTTACTCCAATGATGTGCATCTTGAGGAAGATTTATGATAGTTTGCCATAATCTTTCTGGATGTTCATCGGGTTGCATATATTGTATAGTCACAGCAATCTTTTTTAAGATCGATCGTTCATAGTCACGGGGGTAATAATTATTATCATGCCATTGATTTTCTTGCCAAGGAACTGATACTCGCTGAATAACATAATTTAGTGCTTCACTCCAAAATGATATGATGTCATGACGTTCTTTTGGATCAGAAATTTTATCTAAGTCAGGAAGCCACTTATGCCCCGCTCGAATAAGCTGAAAATCTAAATAATGTAACTTAGTCCAACTAGGTAAAACCTTATCAATTTTACAAAATAACTTAGGATAATCCATTGACTTCCAAGACTCAATTTTTGACGGCATATCTCCTTCAATAAATGCTTTGAGCCTTTTTTTCTTCCATTTAACGACATTATCAAAAAATTTATTTACTCTAATATTAGATTGTTTTTCATGGATTATTCTTTGATCCATTTTGTTTTGAAGACTATTAATATTTTGAATCCTATTCCGAATAAAAGCCCACTCAAACAAAAATAGTCGCAGTTTAGTGAAATCTTCAAGAAAAACAGATTTTAATTCATAGCAACGGGTAAACAAGATACTTATAGCACTGTAATGTCGAGTAAATATCATTAATGCAATAAAACATCTAATTTCTTCATTATTTTTATCTTCCGCCCAAATTAACGGAAGTGCTTCTGCAACAAAATCATCCCAATGACAATTTCCTATTGCTTCTGGAGTATCAAAAGGATCGGGTTGAGGCGGATTTAGAATAATATTTTTTAGATACTTTAAACACCATTCTTCACGCTCAGAGTTATCAGATAACCAACTACGATGAAAATGGATAAGTACAGCAATTCCCCCAGCTATACAACTTGCAACATAACTGGGAGTGGTGAAACAACTATTTGGATCACCTTCATTTTTCGCATCATAATTTTCATCAGTGATAGAACTAATTTGTTGGATTTGTTGCCAAAATGTTTCAATTTCATCTGAATTTAAAGGCTTCTTATCATCAAGTCTTTTACGACAGCAAAGTGGGAGAGAAATCGTCTGCATTTTCAATTGCCAGTCGTGAATTTCTTTTGCTCGTTCTTCCTGTAATTTTTGTTGTTCTACATTGACAATAACTTCACCAAATTCGGGATGCTGTAAAATTCCATAATTTTGTATATTAAAAGTCAAAATAAGTTGCTGAATAAAATCATAAAGCTCATCATCTGAGTTTTTAGATAATCTTAGCTCCCATTGTTGCCTAACATTTTCAAAAAATTCCCCAATAGTAGGATCAACTAAAAATAACTCACAAGCTAGTTCCTTTAAATCTTTTTTTCGATGTTCTAACTCATTAAATTGCCGTGCTAAATTAAAAAAAATTTCTCCTTTCCAATTAGGACCAATTATTAGATTACTACTACGTCCCTCTATGTTAATAGTTCTATCCCAGTAATAAATTTCAGGAACAGTTAGAAGTGATTTCAGAGAAGTTTTAAATAGATTAGGTATTCGTTTACCTACATTGCATAAAACATTTAAAAAAGCTGTACTTTTAACACGGAGTAAAACTGTTTTTACTTCATTCTCAATTTCTTCTTTTTGCTCAATTTTAATATAAAAATATTGTTCGAGTGCCATTAATGCCACTATCACTGCATTAGGTAGAATATGCCCCTTGCCAAATGACCATCCATAAACTCTTGAATCTCCTATAAACTCATGCTCCACGTTATCAATAGTAAGAATAAGTGGTTTGGGAAAACGAGAATCATCTTTGACTAACGGCGCTACAAACTGATCATTTATATTTGTATTTTTCTCTTGATTTTGTTCTCTATATTTGTATTTTTTTGCATCAATTTCTGTTCTATACAGCCATCTTTCTGACGCAAAATCTACTAATCTGCCTATTAATTCTAATCCTTCGTCAAAGTTAGTCTGTAAAAATTTTAGAAAAGGACCGAAAGTATATAGTGGAGTACTCCATTCGTGAATGTCTTTCAGATCAAGTTCTGTACAGGTAATAATATTTTCATCCCACTCATGTGCACTACGTGCTTTAATCAGTACAGCTAATATAACCTCACGAGCAACGGAAGGATTAGCTTGAATTAAAGGTAAAATTGTTTGTGTCTCAAGTACAACATCACAAAATTTTTCATCAATACTTCTTTTTGGTCCATCTGTCCAGGGTTCGGATATCGGCTGATTAGAAACTAAAAAACTATGTGACCTAGTAAATAAATGGAGTAATATAATACTGGCTAAATAATCGATATGAAGAGAAACCAAAAATTTGATTGAAACACGATTAAACTCCAAACTATCGATTTGTGAAAGGCTATTATTCTTTAAATCCTCGTGTTTATTTATTTTATTTCTTTTTGTAATTCTCTCACTTGCTCTCAGGGCAAAATCACTAACTTTTTCAGGAAGTTCTCTAGCTCCCATTAAAACGACACGATAAAAATCTTTACGATGTTGATAAAATGAGGATTTATAGTTATTTTTTTCCAATAAAACATTTTCAGCTAACATAAGCCCGATTTGAGCCATTTCCAATCTCAATACAGCTTCTTGAGGGGTATATTCTAGCCATAACTTTACAATTTTACAAATTTCTATAGGAGCAATATGAATAAATTCCTGACGATATTTATAAAGAAAACGAAGCATTGGAAGCCAAAATGGACAGTAAGGATAACGAAAAGTAGCTTTAAATTCAGTCTCCTTATATCCTTTAGAACGAGCAATTTCAAGAAAATATGGATCTGGTAAAGTTGCAGAGTTTAGAAATCGATTTAA
The DNA here is from genome assembly GCF_001548115.1 of Geminocystis sp. NIES-3709. Taxonomy (GTDB): domain Bacteria; phylum Cyanobacteriota; class Cyanobacteriia; order Cyanobacteriales; family Cyanobacteriaceae; genus Geminocystis. The sequence continues at coordinate 21,728 of NZ_AP014823.1, forward strand.
TAAACGTTTAAGCAATTCTCCTTCGTTTTCTATTAAATGATCATAAATAGACTCCAATATTGGCAGAGGATTAGAGGCAAAAACAGGAGCTTCAAGCAAAAGATCCTGTGCTAATAAATTATTGTCATCTGCTAAAGTCTGAAGGATTTTACTCCATTGATTAATATCTTGACGATGCTCAAGTAGATAAAGCCCATAGAGACGAACTGCACGATGCCACATCGGGGACTTTAAGCCTTCTCTAAGATAATTTATAAGGTTATTTTCATTAGATATAATAAGTTGAAAGCGAAACCAATCGCCATATAAATCGTGTTGAAAAATAATACTATCATCTTTTGTCAGATCGCAAATTTGATTTTTAATTAAACCATTAATTACTTGAGATTCTTCAATGGTAAAATCTTCTGATGAAACACTTTGTATAAGTTTTTCTGCTTGAGACTCAGCAATTTTTTTTACTAAATTTCCTTTTGCTATACTTTGCTCACTACGGTTAATATATGAGTCCCAAAACCATATAGCAACACTGGATTCATTAACCCATTGATTTACCTGAATATTTTCTCCTGTACTAAGTTTGATGGTTATTAAGTCTAATATTTTAAGGTTGCCAAATATTTCTCTTAAATGGGTTTGATACTTAAGTCTGCTGGTAGCTGGAAATGCCTGCCAAATAGGTTCAAGTTCATTAATGGATAAAGGACTACAAATAAATTTCTCCCAATTATTTTTGGCAATCCCTATTTTGATTAAATTTTCACTTAAATGTGATAATTCTTGTGTCTGACAAGTTACTAAAAGTCGCCAAGGTGTTTGCTCTTCATTTAGTTTAAATAAGTTAAGAAACGTTGAAACAAGTTGAAAAGACTCCGAAGTATAAAGTCGATCGAGTCCATCAAGAAAAAGTGTAGCTGGTTCATTAGATAATGATTCAATTACAGTTTCTAATGAATGAGTAAGCTGTAATTCTGTCTCAAAAGAAGGAAAGTCTATTTTTTCAAACGATCGTCCATTAAACCAAAGAACAGGTAAATCTTCTAAAATTAGTTTCTCGGCATAATCTCTAGCTAAAGAAGATTTACCAACCCCTGAATCACCAACAATAACAGTTAAATGATTTTTAACAGAAGATTTCTCTAATTCTTCTAGCTGAGAAGTTCGCTGTAAATATACTTGCCCCCCTATTTTGTTGAAGACTTGTTCCATTGCTTGTTTGGTTTTTTTTAGCAATTTCTGTTGATCAGATTTTAAACAATCAGAATTTATTAAATTGTCTGAACATGATATATTTACAGTTTTATTTTGGTTTACAATTTGATTAACATTATTAACCTGTAAATTGCCTATATTACTATGACAAAAAGCATTTTGTTCTATTTGTTCACCATCAAATGATTCGGTCATGATAATTGTCTAATTTTTATTTAATCAAGCAAAGATGAATAAAAGGCTAATGAAGGAGTCATTATTATTTTAACTTTATCAATCATAAAATTTGATTACTTCCAAATGAGTATAGGCAATAATCAAAATCTTTTTCTACAATTAAAAGAGAGTTTTATTAGATAAAAAATAATGACAATGGGATTAGAAACGATCGCCTCATCAGTTATGACAGCTTTGATAGCTAAAACACAAGAAAAAGCGATCGACAAATTGATAGATGTTAGTTTTGATAAAGCGGGTGAAATAATTAAAGCAATTTATCAAAATGTCAAGGGAAAACTACAACAAGCTGGTTCAGTTTTTTTATTAGAAAGAGCAGAAAATCAACCGACTGAAGGGAATCAGGAGATATTAGAAGCTGAAATAATCAATCAAATGAAAAATGACGAAACATTTGCTCAAACATTAGAAAGATTAGTCACGCAATTAAATTCTGAATTACCAGATTTTCAGAGTGTTTTAGAAAACGCATTAATTGAAGAAGAGATAGAAACAGGGAAGATAACAATAGAAAATGAAGGTAAACCTCAAGGTAAACAAATTCTTGGTAAAGGCTTAAAAGTTGGTGGAAAAGCTAAATTTGGTGATATTACTATCACAAATAAATCTCATATATAGCAATCAGGAATAAAATGTGATACGTGTTAAAAGCCGTTAAGAACTTTTCTTATTTACTAACAAATAAGGAAATGGGCATCCCGTACCTAATGGTAATCAAGATATTAAGATCATTATACTTAGCTTATTCTTTCAAAAATTAATATAATTACCGCTGCCCTCATTTAGCCTTAAACAAAGATACTTCTGAGTAGTAGTAATAGAACTATGTCCCAAACTCTGTTGTAATAAAGATAAATCACAACCCCCCTTAATTGCCTCCGTGGCATGACTATGGCGTAACCAATGACAAGATAAATTTTCATTTAACCCTGCCTTTTTCGCTACTTTCTTGAGCATATAATGAGCGGTATTACGTCTCAAGGGGATATTGTGCTCAGAAGCCGTAAATAAATAATCTATGCCCTTTTTCCTCAACACCTGTAACTCTTGCCAAAGGGAAGGAATAACCAATACCGTTCTTTGGCGATTACCTTTACCAATGATGGTTAAATTAACCATTTCACCATCCACCCTAAAATTAGTCCATTGTAAATTAATTGTTTCGCTAACCCTTAACCCTAACCCGAACATTACCTTAATCAACAACTTATCTCTTATTCCCGTAGTGTGGCTCATTAAGTTTTTTATATCATCAACAGTCAATAATTTTTGAGAAATATTATCATTCACCTTGGGATTATCTACCATTGCCGCAGGATTTAGGGGTAAATAACCCGTTTTGACGCAGTAAGAAAAAAGACTTTTAATGATCATCAACTTTACCTTGACAGTTGACAGTTTCTGGTTTCTTAACTTGAGAGAGCGCAGATAATCTTGAATATCCTCGATCATAATCTGGGATAAATCCTTACCCGTAAACTGCAAAAATTGCTCGATCGTACAGCTATATTGTCGTTGGGTATGAATAGACTGCTTATTAGTCAACCAACTTAAAACTATTTGCGAATCATTCGAGGCGCGAGTTAATTTAGAGGACAGCATCATAATGCCTCCAAAACCATTAGGATAAACTAATTATTATACCAGTGATGGACAATAGTGTAAGTAATGGTCAATCTACAAGCAAAAAATAATTAGATGTAGCTCAAAATTTTAGTTCAAAAATGGCTTGAAACACCGTTGCTGATAAGTGATTTAGCTTAAATCCCCACACCTATTGTAAGGCTCGTTACTTCCCTTGAAGTAAAAAGCATTTCTTTGAATTGTTACCGACACTATATTTTTAATTCACTGTAGGTAGTTCACGTTTTTACATCATCATCTATACCCTCAAAAACCATTGCACTAACATTAATAGATAAATCTGCTAGACGATCGTCAAATAAGGGTGAGACTGCCCATAAAAGCCTAGAAGCCATATAATAAGGCAATTCTAAACCTTTTACTACTTCTAAAAATCCACTTACTCCCTTTTCTTTAATGTTGTCCATAACTATTTTAATTAGGTGTTGTGGATTGTCTTTCATTTGGTATTCTGACCAATGAATTTCACCCCCCGTTTTGTCAACTTCTCCTATATAAGACTTTAATAGGGAAAGTTGACAAAATATAAATTCTTTCCAAGTGAGTCCTAACCCTTTCACTGCCTTACTTATAGCCTGTTTTGTTAAGTTTAGGGCTTCTCCCACGGTTTCACAGGTGGCTTTCACTCCTGATTTAATTAACGATACAACGGTGGCTTTTATTTTTGCTATGGTACGATCCCCTTTGCTTCCTAATTCGGGGGATAAAATAACCCCGTCCACTTCCTTATACTCCAATCCCATTTCTTTCAGGTAGGATAAATCTTCATTAGTTGTTAAATAGAACTGATGTATTATTTTATCTTTAAAATGTTGGGCTCGCGATCGTCCTAATCCTTGCATCCTCAATTCATAAATTTTTTGCAAATAGTATTGTTCAAAGGTGGGAGAATTATCTCTGTTACTAAATAAAATATTGTATTCTCGTTGAACAGCACCGATATTAATATAAGGAGTGCCTACAAAAATTATTGCATCATAACCTAATAGTTCATTTGTCCCTCTGTCGTGTTTGCCATACCAGTAGGGAGTATTGAGGTTTTTGGCATAACGTTTCAATGTCATTACTGCTATTTTCTTATGGGGGTTTTGGGCTTTAATTAAGTCAATTCCCGTTTTTGCTCGATCGATGGCTTCCGTTGACCATTCATTGCTTCCTAAGCCTTGAATATCGATATTAAAGACTTTGAGGTTATCTAGGAATACTTTTTCATTTTGGATGGTGACAAGGGGCTCGTCGCAAATACTGAAAATTGCTTTTACTTGGGTAGCGGTGGCGGTAGCATCCATGAACAAATTAAATTTACTCAGTTTAGCTAAATTTGAGTAAGTCTCATTGTAGGAAGAAACGCTTAAAACCCATTGAGTATTATTCTTTTTGCTTATTTCTTGAGTATGAGTATTATTCTTTTGGGTTATTTCTTGAGTATGAGTATTATTCTTTTGGGTTATTTCTTGAGTATGAGTATTATTCTTTTTGCTTATTTCTTGAGTATGAGTATTATTCTTTTTGCTTATTTCTTGAGTATGAGTATTATTCTTTTTGCTTATTTCTTGAGTATGAGTATTATTCTTTTTGCTTATTTCTTGAGTATAAGTATTATTCTTTTTGCTTATTTCTTGAGTATAAGTATTATTATTTTGGGTTATTTCTTGAGTATAAGTATTATTATTTTGGGTTATTTCTTGAGTATAAGTATTATTATTTTGGGTTATTTCTTGAGTATAAGTATTATTATTTTGGGTTATTTCTTGAGTATAAGTATTATTATTTTGGGTTATTTCTTGAGTATGAGCATTATTATTTTGGGTTATTTCTTGAGTATGAGCATTATTATTTTGGGTTATTTCTTGAGTATGAGCATTATTATTTTGGGTTATTTCTTGAGTATGAGCATTATTATTTTGGGTTATTTCTTGAGTATGAGCATTATTATTTTGGGTTATTTCTTGAGTATGAGCATTATTATTTTGGGTTATTTCTTGAGTATGAATATTATTCTTTTTGGTTATTTTTTGGGTGCTTAATATTGAGGTAGGATTGAGGGCAAAAATAGCTTCTAAAAGGTGATAAGGATTTATTGGCAATGATTCTACGTTGTCCATGAGTTCACTTCTTTTGTGGTTTCTAACTTCTTTTTCTTCCTGTCTTCTTTTTTCTTTAAATTGATTAGAAACGTGTTTTACTTCCTCGAATGAGAAGTTAGTATTAGGCAATGTTTCTTCTAATTTCGGATCTAGGAATTGAACTAGGGATAAGTATTCATCACTATTTAATTCAGGAAGCTCAGGCATATTTTCCTTAATAATGTTGTGAGGCAATCCAAAATATTTTGAGGCACTTTCTATATATTGCCGTCCGTTTTGAGGATCAATAATACCTATTAACCAAGTGGCAACGTTAATTATTTGGTCTTTCTTTTTACCTTGAATAACGCTATCATCAGCTTGTAATAGTTTGATGATTAAATCTTTTAATTCCTTGGTAGTGTAATGATATTCGTTGATAATAGGTAAAGTGCCAACTTCCTCCCATACCAAGCCAAAATGAGGAAATGTCTTCATTAATTTTTCTGTCGTTAATTGTGACGGGTGCATCCTTCCGATGCCATACCCCAAAATATTGGCTATGTCTTTTTTCGTTTCATGTTTATATAAGCCCCCCGTAAAGGAACAGGTTTTCTTAAATTCACATTTCTGACAGGGTAGATTATCGGTGACAGGATAACCTTTACTTTGAAGGTTGGTAAATGCTGGTTTTAAGTGACAGTTACCGAACGCTATCTTATAAATATTTGGGTAGTTTGGATCTTCCCCTTTTAATCGGATTTCTTCATTAGGATCTGCTTTTACTTCTCCGTTAACCATGTATAACCCGTAATAAGTGCGAGGGGTATTCTCTGGTGCTGTTTTTAACTCAGGATTACTCGGATTTTTGTAGTTGGTGTCCAGATATAAAATGTTATTTAATTTGGAGACAGTGGCACTTTTCCATCCCCCCGTTTGCGAATTGTCAAAAACGTATTTAACTCCGATTGTCCGTAAATGATTGATAATTTTTGCTCGATCGTTAGGGTAACAATATTTCGGGGGAATTACGATGGTTGGCTCGTTATTAAAGTCTTCTTTTATGCTCAAGTAGAAAGTATCAGGATTGAAGATAATTTTTTCTTTGCCAAAATCAGGTATTCTTACAACACCATCCTTAAAACCGATTTTGTATTTCTTACTGAGTTTGTTGTATTGTCTGATAAGTTCAGCTTGAAACTCAGAAAACTCATTATGATCAACGGCAACTTTTAATTGTTCAATGGTAATAGCAGAATGTTCTTTGAGGTCATTTTGAGTTACGGCAACATACGCTCGATGTCGTGCTTCTTCACCAGCAAGAATTACTTTTCCGTATTCGGACGGATTGTTAATTATGTTGCCATAGGCTTCGTTATCTTCCTCAATCTTAATAACCTTTTTGGCATCAGGTTTTGTGATTATTTCTTTGATTATTTCTTTGAGTTTATCCTTATTTAAGGCGATGCCACTCTCAATTATATTCTTCAGATTTTCGTTATCCGTCTGACTTAAACTTTGACTAAATTCAACAAAATCATCACCTTTTTGGGCTTCGGGATAAATTACCTCAATGGGCAATACGATGGCTAATATTCCTAATTCAATGGCGATGGACATTAACTCATTAGCTTTGTCTTTTCCTATTTTATCATTATCGGCAATGAAGACTATCCCCTTGTGTACCATTGCCAATTCTGACATTTTTGACTTGATATAGTCTTTATCTTTAGCTAATGAACCACATACGCAAGTACTAATTAATCCTTTTGATAGGGCATAATCGGCGGCTTTTTCTCCTTCGTGCCATAACATCCATTTATTTACGCAGTAAGGAAAATACTCTCTACGATATAGTTGCCATTTACTGCGATCGTCTCCTAATTTATCAATCCATTTATTTCCTTCTAAGTATTTGGGGTAAAAATCTTTTTTAGCATATTTGGTTTTCTTATTTTTATCTTGATAAATACTTATTACCCGATCTACATAATGATTCTCACCGTATTTTAATCTTATCGTATGCCTTTGAAAATTTCTCCGCGCCATTTCTCGATCGCGCAGCGCCACTTCGTGCTCGTACTCATTTATTCTTTCTCGGAGGCTGTCATCTTTTACCAAGTCAGCACAGAAGCCTAGATTAACTTCATCTAAACTAAGGAATAAGTTAAGGAAATAAGAATCTTCGAT
>NZ_AP014824.1 GCF_001548115.1 Geminocystis sp. NIES-3709
CATAGTTAAAGTATAAATTATAGTGTTAATAACCAAATCAAATAATATATATCTTTTATTTTAGGATTTTTATCATGACAAAATTAAATCAAGCTCTCGTAAAAGCTCAAACCTTATTGCTCGAAACCATTTTAAGCCCCAATTTAGAAGAAAATTTGCTTTTAGCTTTCGGAAATAATGTTGATCAAAATACAGTTAATAATCTCGTAGAATCATGGCGTAACAATGATTTTAGTCAATTACCCCCTATCAAAATTTTATCCCCCATCGAAATGAAAGGGGCAAGAGGAGCTTACAGTGCCACAAACAATACCATTTATTTATCCTCTTTTTTACTGCAACAAGAATCAATTTCAGCCATAGTGGAAGTGTTGTCGGAAGAATATGGACACTTTATCGATGCTCAAATTAACACCACAGATAGTCAAGGCGACGAAGGGGAAATTTGGAAAAACTTGGTTTTGAATAAATCAATGGATGAACAAAACTTAAAAGCCCTAAAAGCAGAAAATGATTTTGCCACCCTTGAAGTAGATGGTCAAATTTTACAAGTAGAAACAGCAACTTTTACAGTAGGTACTTTTTCTGATCTAAGAAACGCGATCATCTCATCTCAAAGTAATGGAGTTGATGATGTCATCAATCTTTCTGGAAATATTCGTTTAACCAGTCAATTACCTTTTATTAATGAAAATAAAGGATTAACTATTAACGGTAATGGGTTCAACATCAGTGGAGATGCCAATAACAATGGAGTTAATGATGCTGGAGATGTAAATTTGTTTTTCATCAAGAGTGGTAATGTAACCTTTAATAATATAATCCTCACTGGTGGACGGGCGCAAGGTACGGATGGTTCTGGAGGTGGTGCTGGTATGGGCGGAGCATTATTCATCTACAGTGGTACGGTGACATTGAATAACTCCACAGTAACTAATAACAGAGCCATTGGTGGGAATGGTGGATTTGGTGGCGGAGGGGGTGGGATGAGATTAGATGCCATCAGAAATACTGCTAATGATGGTGTTGATGGTGTTTATCGTGGATATGGTGGTGATGGTGGTGATGGTGGTGATGGTGGATATGGTGGTGATGGTGGTGATGGTGGCGATGGTGGATATACTGGATATGGTGGTGATGGTGGTGATGGTGGATTTGGTGGTGATGGTGGTGATGGTGGTGATGGTGGCGATAGTCTTATATATTTTGGTGGTGATGGTGGTGATGGTGGCGATGGTGGATTTGGTGGCGGTGGTGGTGATGGTGGATTTGGTGGCGGTGGTGGTGATGGCGGTGATGGTGGATTTGGTGGCGGTGGTGGTCAATATGGTGGTGGTGATGGTGATGGTGGCGATGGTGGATTTGGTGGCGGTGGTGGTCAATATGGTGGATTTTATGGCGGAGGGGGAGCTGGTTTAGGAGGAGGAATTTTTATTCGTAGTGGGTCTTTGCGAGTTTCTAATACTACTATGAGCAATAACAGTAGTGTGGGCGGTAGTGATATTGAAAATAGAAGTGGAAAAGGTTTAGGGGGAGCGATTTTCGCGATGAAATCTACCACTACTACTAATGGCAATAACCAAGGAATGCCCACTACTCTTCCAGATGTTGTGTTAGAGAATGTTCAATTTTCTGGTAATACTGCTAATGATGATGCTAATTTAGGAGTAATTGAACTAGCTATTTATTCGGGAACTGAATTTGATAACAATGATATTTTTGGCAACAGATTTTCTGGTTATGGAGTTCCGGATGCGGATACTCACCTTTCTTCTGTCACCACGACTTTACCGAATAATTTGCTCAATCTAGTCCTCACTGGTATGGGAAATATTAACGGTACGGGAAATACCTTAAATAACGTGATCATAGGTAATATTGGCAACAATAACCTCAATGGTAGTAATGGTAATGATACTCTTATCGGTGGTATTGGCAATGATTCCATGATTGGTGGTACGGGCAATGATACCTATTATGTAGATGCCACAGGCGATCGAGTTATTGAAAATGTCAGTGAGGGGAATGATACAGTTCGATCGACTATTACCTATACTCTGGGAGCAAATGTGGAAAATCTGGTGTTAGAAGGAGCCACAAATATCAACGGTACAGGAAACACCCTCAATAATAATATTACGGGGAATAACCTTGATAACCTTCTCAATGGTGGTACGGGAAATGATACTCTGAATGGACGTGGTGGTAACGATACCCTAACGGGTGGTATTGGTAATGATTCCATGATTGGTGGTACGGGAAATGATACTTTTTATGTCGATGCCACAGGAGATCGAGTGGTAGAAAATACCAGTGAGGGAACGGATACAGTACGATCGACCATTACCTATACTTTAGGTGCCAATGTCGAAAATCTGGTGTTAGAAGGTACAGGAAATATCAACGGTACAGGAAATACTCTTAATAATAGTATTACAGGGAATAACCTTAACAATATTATTAGCGGTGGTACGGGAAATGATACTCTGAATGGACGTGGTGGTAACGATACCCTAACGGGTGGTATTGGTAATGATTCCATGATTGGTGGTACGGGAAATGATACTTTTTATGTCGATGCCACAGGAGATCGAGTGGCAGAAAATGTCAATGAGGGAACAGATACAGTACGATCGACCATTACCTACACTCTGGGAGCAAATGTGGAAAATCTGGTGTTAGAAGGAGCCACAAATATCAACGGTACAGGAAACACCCTCAATAATAATATTACGGGGAATAACCTTGATAACCTTCTCAATGGTGGTACGGGAAATGATACTCTGAATGGACGTGGTGGTAACGATACCCTAACGGGTGGTATTGGTAATGATTCCATGATTGGTGGTACGGGAAATGATACTTTTTATGTCGATGCCACAGGAGATCGAGTGGCAGAAAATACTAATGAGGGAACAGACAGAGTTCGATCGATTATTACTTACACTTTAGAAGAGAATGTAGAAAACCTAATCCTAGAAGGAACAGCAAATATCGATGGTACAGGAAACACCCTCAATAATAGTCTTACGGGTAATAACCTTAATAACATTCTCAATGGTGGTGAAGGAAATGATACCTTAGTTGGAGGGAATGGGAACGATCGTCTTAATGGCAGTACTGGCATTGACAGAATGCAAGGAGGATTGGATAATGATGCTTATTCTGTGGATAATATTGAAGATGAGGTTATTGAATTTTTTTATCAGGGTACAGATATAATTTTCTCTACCATTACCTATACTCTACCTAACAACGTTGAAAATTTGAGTCTCAGTGATACAGTAAATACAGATATAAATGGAACGGGTAATAGTTTAAGCAACCGTGTGACGGGGAATAACCGTAATAACATTCTCAATGGTGGTGAAGGAAATGATACTCTTAATGGAAGTGGCGGTAATGACACTCTCATCGGTGGAAGTGATAGTCTCATCGGTGGTACGGGCAATGATTCTATGACTGGTGGTACGGGCAATGATAGCTATTACGTAGATGGTACAGGCGATCGAGTTATTGAAAATGTCAGTGAGGGGAATGATACAGTTCGATCGACTATTGCCTATACTTTAGGTGCAAATGTAGAATATTTAATACTAGGGGGAACGGGGAATATTAATGGTACAGGAAACACTTTACGGAACAATATTACGGGGAATAACCTTGACAACCATCTAACTGGTGGAGAAGGAAATGATACCTTAAGTGGCCGGGGTGGCAATGACACTCTCACTGGTGGATTAGGAAATGATAGTCTTATCGGTGGTACTGGTGATGACTCTTTCCGCTTTACTTCCGTTAATGAGGGGATCGATCGTCTTAGTGACTTTAATGTTAGTGATGACACTATTTTGGTTCGTCGTAATGGTTTTAGCGGTGGTTTATCCTTGGGTACTTTACCAGTAAATCAATTCCGTGTGGGTTCATCGGCAACAACATCTTCTCAACGTTTTATCTATAACTCTAGTAATGGTGCCTTCTTCTTTGATATTGATGGCAATGGTGCAACGGCAGCGCTACAAATTGCAAAATTAAATACTGGATTGGCAATGATTAGTGCTGATATTTCGATTGTATAGAAACCTATGTTTCCGCTGACCAATTTTCAATACTCAGATGTGGGTATAGTGACTCAAATTCTTCCTTAGCAGTACGCCAATACATGAGAGTATAAGGTATTCTTAAATATTCATTAGGTTGAGTTAATCTCACCATCGGTTCATGACGATGATTAGTTGGTAGCCAATGTGCGGGACAATCTTGACAATATCCTGTCGCTATTGCTAACTGATAGAATTTTTCAAATTCTGAGTACCAACTTGGTTGATTAGAAGCTGTTTTCGTTGATAAATTTGCTTTGGCTGTCTTAACTGAAGACGATTTTTTAGCTTGCCAATTATTCTCTAAGGCTTTGATGACAAAACCAATGGGATTGCCGATTTTACTATTCTTTTCCAACAACTGAGTACAATTTTCTAAGTGCTGTGCTTCTGCTTTTAAAATCAAGTTAATGAGTTTTGAAGGCAATTCTCCCCATTTTTCTTTTAACTCCTCAATAAACCTTGTCCTTGCCTTACTATTTTTCTGTCCTGATACTTGATTTTCCTTTTCTTGCTGACATTTTTCCTTACCTGCTTGTTCCAATGAAGATTGTAAACTCTTATCCTCTATTCCTAAGTGCTGACTTTGTTCATTGATTATTACATCTTGTAAATTATCATTATTACACTCACCTTTACTATACTTGACAAGGTCACAATTTGAGTTTTTGGAAATCCCCTGTTGCTTGTTACCTGTTGCCTGTTGGCTACCCTCACCAAGTACAATTTCCTTTGATTTAAGCCACTGTTGAGTTTGTTTGTCCAGTTTTTCTTCTTGTGACTCGCTTTGTTTACTCTTATAACTACTATCTTTTTCTTGTGACTCGCTTTGTTTACTTTCATAACCGCACGTTTCTTGTTCTTTTTTAACTTCGTACCCTTGCGGTTTAAACAAACTAAGGATATATAACCTTAGTATATACTGGTCTAAGTTAAAAAGGCTCAAATCTTTATCGGCTGGTGGTTTTCCCACACTTTCGCTTATTTTTGTAGTTTCTAAATCTAATTGGCTCTGTTCTTTGTCCTGTCTTGTTTCTAGCTGTTTTTTTTCTATCTTTGTATTGTTTTTGTAAATTAAGCTCTGTTCTTTTTGCTCTGGTTTATTACACACGATTTTATTTTTTTCTGTATTATTTATTCCCTGTTCGGAGTTTCCAAATCCGAGTTCTCTAGTCTCTGACTGTTCTTTACTCTCTACTCCCTGCTTCCCACTCTCTAACTGTTCGGAGCTTCCAAATCCGAGTTCTCTAGTCTCTGACTGTTCTTTATTCTCTACTCCCTGCTTCCCACTCTCTAAACTAATCATTTTCTCTACTATCCCTCTCCATTGCTTTTGGTATTTATATAGGGTTTTTAGGGAACATTTAGCTGTTTTTACCATCCATAAGGTAAATTCTGTTATGGTAAAAAAAGTTTTATCTAGGGCTTGTTCTAAAGCTCTGCTTATTCTTATTTTTGCTTCTTCTTGTTTATATTTGTTATTGGTTTTGGGTAGAGGTAAGTCTTGTTTTTTTCTTTCGTTTTTCACCCAAAAATGCTTTTGCGCCCATCGGGCTACGTCTTGACATCTTTCTATTATTTCTTGTTGATGTCCACAGTATTCTTTATATCCTGACATTGAAGTAACAATTTCTATTAATTTATCTTTGAGGTCTATTCCTCCTAATTTTTCTACTATTCTTACTCTCCTTCCTAGTTCCAAGAGAATATCATTGGTTTCTCCTGCATTGGTAAATCCTCTAGCTATTTGTGCTTCTAGTTCTCTGCTGATGATTTTTAGTTTACTACTGCTGTTTATCTTGCCGTAGAGGTAGGTTTTTAGTTGTTCTATGGGCTGTCTTGATTCTATTTGTCTCCATTTAGTTACAAATTCTTCTAGTCCTAAGCACCATTGTTGTCTGATTACTTGATATTTGTCGTCAAGGAGATAACTACCACTGTCTGGTTGTAGGGGTAGTCTATGTCTTTGATATACTGTCCATTCTTCTTTGTTGTGGCTATAATTCCCTTTTTTCTTGTTGGGGAATACTTCTAATATTCCGTTTTTTACTGTCCATCCTTCTGCCTCTAGGTATTCTGTTATTTTTTTCCCTAACTGATAGCTTTTTATTTTTACTTTTATTGGATAGTATATATGTAAACCATCACTGTTACTTGATTGTATTTTGATGTTTTCTATTAGTCCGATTTTACTGAGTGCAAATTCTAGTTTGATAATGGCTTTTCTGTCATTATTGGGATGGTAGGGGGAGTTTTTGTCTATGTCTAGCATTATGTATTGACTATATTGCCCAAATCCTACTCCTACTATTTGTGTGGAGTCTGAGAATATTTTGATGAGGCTTTCGTCTCTCAGGGGTGTTTTGATGGTTCGCCATGATTGTGCTTCTTTCTTTAAAATCCAGTTCCAACGGTGGGGGAAGATTTGACAGATTGTTTGGTTTAGTTCTTGGTTTAGTTGTAAGGGATTGTACATCGCTCTTTTCTCCTAATTTTTTTGGTTCGGAGAAACAGAGGCTTTTTTTGGTTTTTTACTTTCTTTGTCTGGAATAACTAGAACTAATACTTGTTTTTTTTAACAAACCTTCAAAATAAAAAAATATTAAGATTTGGACATTTTTATTTTTTTTACTTTAGCTCAATCTCAATATTTACAAGTTTTTCAGGAGTTTTAGTTTATCTGATGTTACACTTTTATAGGAAAAAAGTGTAAAAATAATTAACAACTCTTATTTCAAATCTGCTATCATATAATTGCTTATAAGATATGATGGAGATTGTGGTAAGAGTTGACAAAGTAGTAAACACTCTTTGTTAGCCTCTACTTCTCCTAATCTTTTGTTTCAAAGACTGGAAAACTCTCCCTACATTGTACAACAAGTTTACAGAAACTAACAAAATTTTTTCAAGAAAATTAATATTGCCTATTTTTCTATCAACTGAAAGAAACAAGAATTTACCGTAACACCGCTTAACACTAACGATCGATCGCACTTTGATTTAATAGATGAGTGTCAACAAAAGATCTCCGAGAATATAAAATACTCAACCTTGCTCATCATTCATAACTTAAGGAATAATTAACCAAACTGATTAATATTTCGTCGTTAGCATTAAATCATTGGTTTTCTTTTTAGGGTAAGATAAAGTAATAGTATGACCTGAAAAAAAGGTTAAAACTAAATAAATCACTTGTGGGGTAAGATATTGATTTCCATTGTAGATCCTGCGATGGTGTATTTCAAGGTTAGCTTTACGATACGATATTCAATAGTAATTTAATAGAGTTTCTATTGATATTCTATTGATATATGGATAAGGTAGAATACAACCTGCAAGTGATTTTTATTTTAGTTTTCTTTTTTGTCACAAGTTTTTATTGTTAATTTAAGAGTAATAATGACGGCAAATCTACCTCAATGGCAACTTATTTTTCCTCATCTGCAAAACCAAAATCCGTTATTACTCAAAGATTCTCCCGAAGAATTAAAACAAAAATTCTATCAATTAAAAACTCCTTTAGATGTTGCTAAACTCTTAAATATTCCTCATAAAAGGTTAGTTTATCATCTTTATTTAGTTAACCCCCAGAGACGTTATAAAACTTTTACTATTCCGAAAAAATCTGGGGGTGAAAGACAAATATCAACCCCGATTACGGCGTTAAAAATTATTCAACAAAAACTTAATCAGGTTTTACAGGCAGTTTATCAGGTTAAGCCTTCGGTGCATGGTTTTGTGCTAGAGAAGAACATTATTACTAATGCAAAAGCCCATGTCAAAAAACGCTATGTTTTAAATTTAGACTTAGAAGATTTTTTCCCCTCCGTCAATTTTGGACGAGTTAGGGGGATGTTTATGGGGATTCCTTATCATTTACCCCCTGATGTGGCTACGGTGTTAGCGCAAATTTGTTGTCATAATAATCAATTACCCCAAGGTGCGCCTACTTCTCCCATCGTTACTAATATGATTTGTGGGAAGATGGATAGTCAATTACAGCGTCTGGCGAAGGATTGTAAGGCAACTTATACTCGTTATGCTGATGATATAACTTTTTCTACTACTCTCAAGGATTTTCCTGTGGATTTGGCTTATGTAGTTAATGATGGTGAAACTGATGAGGTAGTTTTAGACAATCTCGGAGAGTTCCATCTTGGCGATCGACTCTTTAGTATCATTAGAGAAAATGGGTTTAGTGTGAATGAGAAGAAAACTCGCTTACAAACTAAGGGTAATCATCAAGAGGTAACGGGTTTAACTACCAATCAATTTCCTAATGTGGATAGACGTTATGTGCGTCAAGTTAGGGCGATGCTTCATGCTTGGGCTAAATTTGGCTTAGAATCGGCACACAAGGAGTTTGAAGAAAAGTATTATCATAGTGCCAGATTTTCAGGGAAAGAAACCCCTCGTTTCCAAGATGTGTTAAAGGGTAAAATAGAATTTATCGGTATGGTTAAGGGTAAAGATGATAGGATTTATCGTAAGTATATTGATCAATATTATCAACTATTAAAAATTTATTTCTAAATATGATATAACATTTTATTTAATCTTTATATTCTAACCAATGGATGAAAATGTAGAACTCATATTAGAAGCATTAAAAGAACTAAAAAAACATTTAAAATGTTCTGACAATGATAAATATAATAGTCTCGAATTTGTTAAAGCTAAAAGTATTAGAGAAATAGAAAATATACTAATAATATTCTATTTGGAAGATTTAGAAGATCAATCATTAAAATTTGAACAGTATCATATAAACCATGATTCATTTCTTAATTATCATCAACTATTAAGGACACAATTAGAAGCCGATAATTTAAGAATGATAATTGCTAGGTATAGAAATGATTTTATGGATTTTTGTCGATTTGCTTGGTTGCAAATAGAGCCTATAATTGATTTTTTAATACAAACTAATTATCGATATAATAATGATTTATTTCAAAATGCTTATGTTGTGGTTTCTAACAATATTTCAGATAATTCTACGAGAGAAAATTTTATTAGGATAATTAATCAAAATGATATGACAAAAGTATGGATGCAACAAAAAATAGAGTTATCTTTGATAATAATATCTAATAATTCAGATAATATCTATCAAGATAGACTAAATGAAGAAAGAAAAAACTATTTATTACTACTTAGTATTTATAAATTAAGAAATATTGCTAGTCATAGAGAAGAAGGAAAAACAATTATCCAAAGAATTGAAAATATCAACTATAATGTTGTTAAAAATAAAGTTTCTGAACTATACAACCTAAAGCCATATTTATCAATAAAAAAAACTATTCATTGGTTTATTTGTCGTTGTAATCAATGGATTCCACCACAAGCCAGAAGATAATTATTAATCTTTAAATACTACTTTCTATGTCTATCATCTCACATATTTTAATTGGTTGTCCTAGTAGCGGAAAATCAACCCTCGCTAATCATATAATTAAACAAGACTCTAATTATCAAATTATCTCTACCGATAAAGTTAGAGAAAAACTTTTTGGTGATGAAAATATACAGGGAGATTGGCAGTTAATTGAAGCTGAAATATTTAAACAAATTGAGAGTCATATTAATACTGGAAAACCGATTATTTATGATGCCACTAACGCTAAAAGATGGTGGCGAATTTCTCTCCTTAAACAGTTAGCTAAATATCACAATATTAACTGGATTGGTTGGTATTTAAAAACTCCTTTAAATGTTTGTCAACAATGGAATAAAAGACGTTCTCGTCAAGTACCAGATGATGTTATTATTGCCATGAATCAATCCCTAAGAAATTTTCCTCCCCTTCCTGCGGAGGGTTTTTTAGCTGTTTATGATATACCCTTTAGAGATGGTAAATTAGAAGTTAATCAGTTTAATAATAAACTAACAAAATTAAATCGAGTTCAAGTTAATCGTCATAATCGCACCGCCAATAGTAAAGTAAAATTTCATCCTTATTCAAGGTTAATTGATTTCGATCGACTTTTGCACCTCATCAGCTTAATTATTAAATATCCGAATCTGGGTAATCTATCAGAATCTAATCCTGAATTAATTAGGGAAATATTTGGAGAGGAGATTAAATTTGAGTGTGAAATAGAAGAAATTTGTGGCATTTTAGCTAAAGAAATCAGCTCTATTTATGCTCAACCAGAAGCCATTAAACAAGACTTAATCTGGTTAGAAAAAATGGGGATTATTAATCAACAAAATTATGAACCATTACCAGATATTGAAATAGTAAATATTGACGATTTAGTAACCCATCCTTACTCAGATATTGAACCATTTAGCAGACTCATAAAAACAATTCATTTTATCATCCATAATCCTCTAAATTATGAAGAAAAAGAGGGATGTTTGCAAAGTTTAATTAATGCTATGCAAGAAGAAAAAGTTATTAATATTAATTGCGGTGATAGTATTCGCAAAGATATAGAAAAAGTATTAAAACCCTTTGGCATTTTACCCGATTTTACCATGAAAAAAGGCTATTTTATTGGCACTGGAATTTTATCTCAAACAGACTTAATTAAAGTATTTCGCTTATTAGAAGCCCAAGCTAATAGTTTATCAGATCCCGTTGCTTTATCTGTCTATGAAACCTTTAAAAGTCGTCTGGGAGATGCTAAAATTGCTCATCCCGAAAGTTATCCTGTCAGGGCAATTTATAATAAAAATATTGTTGATTTAAACAGTCTATCTAATACTTCCTTAGCCCGAAAAATTGATGAAGTTGAAAGCTCGATAGAAAAGGGAGAATTATTAGAATTAAATCGCTTTATAGGTAGTGGTAAATTTATCCAAGAAACAGAAGAAAAAAACATCAATGAGGACTATTTTTTAGCTTATCCAGTGCAAATAGTTTTCCATAATATTGGGTGGTATTTAGGCTATGAATGCTTTAAAGGTAAGGATGATGGTTTATTTAAGTTCGATCGATTAGACAGGTTATTTTTAGGCAGAAAACCACATCAATCACGGGATGAAAAGCAACAAATAAACGCCTTAAATAAATTGCAAAAACTATATCAGGCTAGTGGCGGAATATTTCTTGGTAATAATGTCAAATTGCAAAAACAATATTTCGATCTAAAACAAAAAAGTAAAGCCGAAATAACTATAGGATTATGGTTTAATGACTATACTTTTAAGTTTATCAGTGAAGGTACAAATCGCTTCCCTTTACAACAAATGAAAATGTCCCCCCGTCTTCATAAAAATAGTGAGACAAATCCCCCTTTTACTCTCAAAAAAACGGGAGATAAAAACTTTCCTAATCGTTTTCAAGTAAAATTACCATTATGGTCATTAGAAGATATTGATTTATTACGATGGATTGTCGGTTTTGGTGGGCAAGTTAAGGTAATTAATCCCCCTGAATTAGTGAATAAAGTTAAACAAATAGGAGAGGCTATTGCTCTTTTATATTAAAGTTTAATTTTCTGTAGTAGAATTAACTTGATAATCTTTGATGATATTAATAATTTGTTGATTACTAATATTAGCTTGTTCTGATTTTGTATAAACAGTTAATAAAACCACTACATCTTCTATTTTCACATAATAAATAAGACGGTATCCGCCACTTTTTCCTTTTTGAATATCACTATTTTTTACTCTTAGTTTAAACACTTGATGATTAACACCAGTGATTCTATCCCCTAATAATTCTCCCGTTTCTAATTGTTCAATTATCGGCTTTATATCCTGAGCAATACTACGATATTTTTTCTTAAGATTGCGTAAATTACGTTTAAATGTGAGAGTAGCCTCTACGGTAATTTTCCGATTATTCGTCATCTTCTAAACCTTCCCAAAGTTGACTAACTGGAATAGTTTGCCCTGTCATCGCTTCATGCCAAGAGATACGAAAATCATTAATGACATCATTACCATTTAATTGAGTCATATTACTACGGTTATATTTTTCCTGAAGATACTCCGCATAATGCAACAATTCTTCTTGTAAAGATTCAGGCATTTTTCCCAAAGTTTCTAATATTTTAGTTTGAATATTGATCATTGTTTTTATTCCCATAATATTTCAATTGGATAAGCCGAAAATTTAGTATCTTTACTCACTAAAATTAATTCTCTTTCCATTGCCTGAATAATTAACATTCTGTCAAAAGGATCTCGATGATATAATGGTAATTTGCATAGTCTTTGAGTGTCAGCAAAAGTAATTGGTAATAAGAGAATGTCCGATAATTTTAGTTCATTTTCAATATGTTGATAACTTTTTTTAAGGGATAATTTCCCGATATTGATTTTAATGGCAATCTCCCAAAGGCTAATAATACTTAAATAAACTTTTTCGGCTGAATCAATTTTTTGTCTTAGATTAATTGGCAAATTAGGATCATTTTCTGATAACCAAATAAAAGCATGAGTATCTAATAAATAACCCTTCATCTCATGTATTCCTCAAAATCTTCTAAAGACTCATCAAAATCATCAGGTAATGGTAAAACAAAAGTGCCTTCTAAAATGCCTGAGCGAAGTTTTTGATTAGAAGCATTTATTTTTCCATTATTTTGATTATATTTTTCCTGAAGATACTCAGCATAATGCAATAATTCTTCTTGCAGAGATACGGGCATTTTTTCTAAAGTTTTCAATATTTTTGTTTCAATATTTATCATTATTTTTTATTTTTTTAGTAAATATTTTTCCAGTTCAATATATTTAGAAAATAAAGTATCTAATTATGGTTTTATGGTTCATTTTTGCTCTAAATTGCAACCCATGTTTAAAAAATCTGTCAAATTCTTGATTGATAAACCAAAACCAAATATGTGTATCAAGGATAATCATTTTAGGCATTCCCAGTCATCTTCACTAACAATAGGGCTAACAATATCTCCTAATGTTTTTCCTTTTCCCGCTATAAATTCAGGAGGTTGACGACGGCTAAAAACACTTTTAGAGGATTCTTCAAGAATGGTTATAATGACACGGGCAGAAGTAACTTTTGGTGTATCTTCCAACCATTTTACTTGTCCATTGTCATAGATAGCTTCATGGCTTTTTAACATACTTTTTAACTGATAATTTAAGGCTTTTTCCACATTGTAACCAAAATCTCTTTTCCCTCAAAAAATTGATGGATTTGAAGGTTAATGAGTTTTAAGGTTCGATCGAATCTCCCTATTTTGATGACAAAGATAAGATTGATTTTGAACTAAAATAATGAACAAAAACACTCGATCGAGCTATTGCCAGAGGCTTAACACCTGAAATTTTAGCAGATATTCTGAATGACTAACTTATTTTCCTCGTTCGCATTTAATGATAGATAATTTCATAAATGTCGGGATATGATAAATATAACCGTTGAAAACTAACACCAAAACCAATTATGACTCATCCTAACTCAGAGGATAAAATCATTTTTCAGCAACTTATTCAACCTTGGCAGTTATCAGAATATTCTTTAACTTCACTAATTGGACAACATACAGCAGTAAAAGATAAATCAGCCCAAATTCTTGAAAGTATCAACAATCAAATTAAGGAAAAATTATTAACAATTAAAGTGTGTTGTAATGATGAAAATGAATGCCAAACTTTACCTAAATTAATCAAAGAACGTGCTTATTATTTAGCGGTTTATTTAACTAACTCTACAGACATGGCATTAGTGAATCATTGTGATGAGGAAATTTGCGAGGCTTTATCTAAATTAAACATTCAAAATCCTGAGCAACTTTACTACTATTTAGCTGAAATAGACTACCAACAACATTTATATAATTATTATCAAAAAAGCAGTAATATCTTGTTATATGTTGGAGCGTGGAATAGTCGCAAAAATATCAAAATAGGAGAATATTTAATTGAAGCCTTACAACTTGATAAAAATACAATTTCTCCCGAAAAATTATTAGATTTATTAGAAGATCCTCTCCATGAAATCGTTAAGGAATTTAGGGACAATGGTTTAGAAGTTTCCCCAATAAAATCTGATCAAGAAAATACTAATCTTTCGGACAATGATCTGTGGGATAAAGACGAAATAGAGGAAGATGAAGAAGATTGGGATGAGGAAGAATCAGAAGCAAATTATTATCAAGACCATAATGATTATGATGATGATTACTACTATAGTAGTCCAGATCCCTTTGATGGGGTAGATTGGGGAGATCCTTCTACTTTTAACCAAGCCGCATGGGATCAATTTCGTGACGATTAACACAGCCTGAAAAATAATGTTATATGTAAAATTCGCTTCGTGAGGTATTACTTAATGATTGACTATTCAAAAATACAAAAAGATTCTTTTCTAAAATTTAAGACAAATGACGGTAATGATAACGATCTTTATATTGTTATAAGCAATAATCCTTTTAAACAAGAATTGACGGTTAAATGGTACTATCCAATGCAAAATCAACAAAACTTAAAAACATTGAAATATCAAGAACTTGATCAATATGATATAGAAGTATTCTCACCTAATGTAATTATTTCATGTCCAGACTGTCATGGAACTGGAACGGTAATTAATGGTTATTCAACTATGGGGGGAGCAAATCCCACTCATCAAAATTGCAAAAGGTGTTATACCAATGGTTATATAGTAAAGTAACTGATATTAATTCAATCTATAACTGTTAATGTAGTGAAAAATATTGATTCACTTTTTTTTATTGCATCTTTATTTTCTCACCTACACAAAATTATAGTATTCTGGTTTTATGCTCTATGTTTATTAGTCTATTCATTCCCTATAGTTAAAACTTGATATGCCAAATACTCCCATTCAAAAAATTCTTTTTGGTTGCCCCGGTACAGGAAAAAGTTATCGAATTTCTAATAATGATGATGGTGGTATTGCTCAAAAAGACTTAGATATAGATAATAACTCTGATAATATTATCAAAACTGTATTTCATCCAGAATATACTTATGGTGATTTTATGGGTAAATTAGTACCAATTACTAACGAAGCGGGAAAAGTAGAATACAACTTTTATGGAGGTCATTTTTTAAGAGCTTTAATTAAGGCATATAAAAATATGATTGAGGCTCATTATAGGTTAAAAACAGAAAGTTATGATAATGTTCTTCTTGTCATAGATGAGATAAATAGAGGTAATTCATCTGCTATTTTTGGCACAGTTTTTCAATTACTAGATCGAGAAACAGAAGATAATCCTTTAAAAAGTTTAAAAGGATGGTCAAGTTATCCGATTAATTTAACAGAAATAGAATTTAATTATTTTCAAAAAGCTATAGGTATAAAAGAAGACACTACTGGTAAGGACGGAAATAAATATAGTTTAGGTAAATTTATTCAAGAAAAATCTTTTGCGGAATTTCAGGAAGAGATAAAGTTTTTTAACTTAAATATAGAAAGTATGGGTATAAGAATACCCCCCAATTTATCTATTATTGCTACCATGAATACTTCTGATAACTCCATTTATTTTATGGATAATGCTTTTAAAAGACGTTGGGATTGGGAATATGTGGATTGGGATGACGATTTTGCAAAAATAATTCCATCAGCTAAATATGGTAAAGATGGCGATTTAAAATGGGATAATGAATGGAAGAAATTAGTCAAAAATCTAAATACATTTATTAAACAAAATGCTAACTCTATTAGAGGTGGCAAAATAGAAGATATGCAGATTGGTTATTACTTTATAAAAGATGATTTCGTTAGTGCAGAAAAAATAAGAAATAAGTTAATGTTTTTTATTTGGGATAGTATTTTTAATCGAGATAAAACACCTTTACAAAAACTTCTTAAAGTAGATAAAAAAGACCTTGTTACTTTTGGAGACTTTATCAAACAACATAATGAATTTGTCATTAACCTTTTGCAGGGAAAATTTGAATAGCTTTATAATTTATTATTTTATTTAGTTACAATTATTTATGTTCTTAAATTTTGCAGAATTTAGCTTAAAAGTAGGAGAAACCTCTTTCGTGGGTTGTAACCGTTCACAAGATGGTTCAGGCTTTGATTTTAATTTACCTAATGGTTTTGAAAAATTTAAAGAAGAATTTGATAAGAATAATAGTTCGGAAAAATTTAACCAAGTTCGTGATTTATTTTTTTTAATGTACCGTGTTTTAAGAAAATTTGAACAGGATAATTTGGGGAATGGTAGATTTAAAACTAAAGATACTAATTCCAATAAAACTCAAGATAAAACCATGTTATCTCAAGGGGGTAAAACTTTAGAACCAGAAGATGATGAGGATGGAGATCAATGTATTTTATATAGTAAAATCACTCAAATTGAGAAAATACTAGAGGCTTATGATGAATTAGCAATTTATTCAATACAGAAAAGAGTCCGAAGAACAGAAGAAATAGATTATGCTCAAATTCACAAGTATTTAGATAGAGCTATCTATTTAGATTACTCTGAAGAAGATCATGTTATTCATATTGAATCGATGGACTTACCACGCTTAACCATTCATTATGAAAGCACCGATATAATTAAACTTTACTGCTTTATTCTTTATGCAATTATTGAGCAATTACAAGAAGATGTACCTGAAAATGTCTTAGCTCGAACCCAAGAAATACGTTTTTTAGCAGAACAATTTAGAGATGAATATTTAACTCATGATCAGTCACTTTTTGACTCTGATTCTTATGAAGAAACAATCTTAATTTTAAAAGAAGTTTTTGACAATATAGACAGAAATACTCATTATAAAGATCCTGATTATTGGCAATTTTATGAAGCAATAGAAACTTTTTTATATGGTAGTTTAAATTCAGATAGTAATGATGGAGAATTTTGGGGAATAAAAGGACAACAAGGATTTTCTTATGTTTGGGAAGATATGTGTCAGACTTACTTTTTTAAAAAATATTTTGATTCCAAAAATGATAGATTTAAAATTTGTTTTGCGGATACAGATATTGTTATAGAAAATTATAAAAATGAAAAAAGAAATAAATTCCATATAAATGATACAAACAATATAAATAGAGTAGGGAACGTTTCACGTAAAAAGCAAGAATTTGAAGAAAATAAAAAAGACAAAAATTCTTGGTTTTATTGTGATCTTGATGGTGCAGATAATGCTTACACATTAGGAAAAATACGATGGCAATATGTCTTTTGTATTCAATTTAATTTAAACAAGGGAGTTTATGAAAATAGTAAAATTAGCAGAAAAAATGAATTAACAAATATCAAATTTCGCTATCCTACACCAGATCTTGTTTTACAACATCAAGATTTGACGGTAGAAATCGTAGAAATCATCGATTTTAAAAATGTTTCTATGAAATTTTTTATGGAAAATAAAGATAAACCTATAGATAAAACAGAGAAAAAATATCGAATTGATGTAATAAAACAATTAGAATATGAATTTGCTTTACAGGAACATGGTTATGAAGTTAAAGAAAATCGATTTTTCATCCCTTACTATTACGATATAGAGGCAAAAAGTGAAGGTGAATATGCTGATTTTGACATTTGTGGAATTAAAATATTTAAAGCTAACTTTTACTACATATTAAATGTTTATTTAGGGACAATAGTAGTTAAATTAGATTTTAAAAAGCCACAGCCCCCAATAGATTTTAAAAAGCCAAAGCCACTAAAAAAACCTTTTCCGACTCGAAGAAAAAGAAGTAGTATATCACAATAATAAATAAATTAAATAAGCTAATTATCAACAATAATTATATTCCAGAATTATAGATTATGTTTAAGCCAGAATCAATATTTGAAAATAACAATATTATTATTGAAAAAAGCCAAGGAAAAACTTTAGAAAGTAATTATATTCCTTATATATCATTTAATAATTTAGAACAGCAAGAAAAAGCTAATGAATATATTGTTAAACAGGTAAAAGAATTTTTTAATTTTTTACAAAAGGATTTTGAAAACTTCTCTTATTTAGATTACTCGAAGAGCATTACTGATTTAGATTTTAGTGGTAGTCAAAGAAAACCTATAGATTATTTTTATAATTATTTATTAATAGACTTAGTAAAAAGAGGAAGAGATGAAAATGGAAAACTAATTTCACCTAAAAAATGGACAGTCACTTTTGATATTAATTGTACTCCTATTAAAGTCTCTGAATTAATCATTCCTAATTCGGGTAATTTATGCCGTCACTTTGGAACTATTGATGTTGGTGGCACTCCAATTCTTTATTACATTTATTTCACCATGCAAGAAATACTTGATGCCATTCGAGATAATGAATAATTGATGTCAATCAAAGTTATTTATTAAATTTTTTAAAGTTTTTATAACTTAAGTTTTCCAAAATACTATCTATATCTCCATAAACTCTTTTAACTTGATTTTCTTCAATAAAGCTATTCTTATAATCATTCCAATCTCCCTTTTTTATACTATTCATTTCATCATATATATTTTTTATAGAAATAGCTTTTTCATCAATTACTGTATAAATTATGTCTTTATATTTCTCATATATATCTTGTTCCCAAAAACCTTGATTTAATTTTTCACACCACCATTTTTTACCTTCATTGTAATTTGGATCATCATGACATATTCCTAGCAATAAGCTAATTTTTTGTTTATTGTTAAGTATCTCATAAAACAAATTGTTTTTTATCTCTTTCTTCTGTTCTTTTAAATCTTTTATATAAAAGTATCTTCCTAATAAAAAGGTAAATAGTGGTAATAATTTGCTTAAAAAATCGAAAATATTGTGATTATACCCGTTACTCTTTATATATTCAGATACAAAATAAGTAACGATGAAAGGTAAAAAGAGCAACATTACAGAAGGTAAAACTATACCTTTATCATCTATTGTGTTCAATTTTAATATTAAAGATTGTAACCATTCAAGTTTATATACTAGCCAAAACAAACAAATAACGAATGTAATTATAAATAAACCATAAATTAGTGTAGTTTCCATCAAATTAATTATATGTTTTAATCTATTTTTTTGTCTTTTGATTTCTATAAAAATGTTAACCTCAAAATTAAAATTAATCTTTTAACAACAATGGTACAGGTAACACAGCATCGTTATATTGTTTCTGATTCATCAATTCTTAACGGTGAACCTATTATTGAAAGTACTCGTACCCCTGTTAGGTCGATCGCGCAGCGCCACCTTTGGTGATCGCCTTTTCCGTTAGTTGATTTCTGCGATAAATTGTAAAAATTGTCTTGGTGTTAAAATAGGAATACCTTGAAAGGGATGCAATTCTAATAAGTCTTTATCCCCTGTTATAATGTGTGTTGCATTTCCATTAACGGCTAACTCTAAAAATTTATTATCGTTGAAATCTCGACAAATCTCTATTTTGTCAGTAATTTCTATGATTTGTGCTTCTATATATAAACTAGCTAGAAAATCCTCACGAATTTCTCTGGAGAGATAACGATCGAATTTTTGACGACTCAATACATCAATTAGTTCTGATAAAATCTCAGAAGAAATTAAAAGCACTCCCTTTTCTTTTGCTTCTCTAAAAACTTGCATAGTAGTAGATTCAGAGAAAATCAACGCACTTACTATTACATTAGTATCAATAACAATTCGTTTAGTTTTCATCATTGAGAATTGATTCTAAAATTTCTGGAGTCATTCCATTGGCGATCGCTTGTTGACTTGCTTCTTCCATAATGTCTAGCAGTGGTTTTTGATTAATAGCCTTTTTTAGCATTACATTGAGAAACATAGCGATTTTCTGTTGTTTTTCAGGTTCGGTTTCTCGGTAAGCCTTGGCAATTTCAGGATCAACTTGAATGGTAATTGTTTCCATTGTTCCTTAACAGTTAACTAAATAGTATCTTTAATTATAGTAAAAATCCATTAAATGAAGTATTTACACTATTAGACATCGGGGAAAAATTAAGATTTTTTCTGGGTATTTCGGGCTTCTCGCCCGAATGAGGTCGAAGTCTATTAAGGTTAAAATAACTCGGAATGAAATTAAAGTAGATTATGATAATGTTAACCTAAAAATTAAAATCAATATTTTAACAAAAATGGTACAGGCAACACAGCATCGTTATATTGTTTCCGATTCATCAATTCTTAACGGTGAACCAATTATTGAAGGTACTCGCACCCCTGTCAGGGCGATCGTTGAAACATGGCGAATGGGAATTACACCCGAAGAAATCCCTCAAGGAATGCCTCATTTAACTCTAAGTCAAGTATTTTCCGCCCTTGCTTATTACAGTGAATTTACCGAAGAAATTAATCATTATATTGAATTAAACCGCATTCCAGACCATTTAATCGATCGCCTCGTTAAAGATTAAACTATCGGTACTTAGACAAAACAATAACAACAATTAAGCTATAATATTTACATTATATTGTTTTTAGGTCAAAATGAAAGAAATCACATCTTCATCAATGCCACCCTGTTTCGAGCGTTGGTGCCAAAAAATAGACCCTGTATTAAAAACAAAAGCACAAAAACGAGAGTTTAGAAATTATTTGGGCGGTTTATTAGGTGATTCTCAAAGAAAAAATCTCACTCAAATTGCCCATAATAATCTTGATATTACTTATCATAAGTTACATCATTTCCTAACAGAATCCACTTGGAATTATGATGAGGTAAATAATAAAAGACTAGAAATTATTGCCTCATGTCGTCAAACTAAAATAAGTCGCTCTTTCTCTTTAATTATCGATGATTCAGGTCATCGTAAAAGTGGCAATTTTACTGACTGTGTGGGACGACAATATATTGGTGAAATTGGCAAAACTGATAATGGTAATATCCGCAGTCACCACCCACATTTATGATGGGGTCAGAAGTTTTCCCTTAGACGTTGAATTATATGAAAAAGCGGAAAATTTCCCCTTGGGAAAAGATGACCCACAATTTCAAAAAAAACCCGATATTGCCTTTAATTTAATTGAAAAATGTTTAAACCGAAATTACCATCCTCAAATAATTTTAATGGATGGGGGTTATGGGAACAATACTAATTTATTAGAAAAATTAGAACAAAAAAATTTAAAATATATAGGAATTATTGCAAAAAATAGATTAGTACAAGTAGTAAAAGAAGATTTGAGAGAGTCTGAAAAAAGAATAGATGAAATAGCTAAATTATTACCTCAAGAGAGTTTTGAAGAAATAAAAACAGGTAAAAATAGAGAAAAAACTCTTTGGGTAGCAACCATAAAAATTAAATTATCAGCCTTATCAGGAATAAAAACCCTAGCTATCGTCATGAATGCTCCCAGTTTTGAAAAGTCCACAGATATTGATTATTTAATGACCAATGAAACAGGAGAAAAAGTCTGTGCAAATTGGATAGTAGAAACTTATACATCAAGAAATTGGATAGAAGTATTTTACCGTGAAATTAAGGGATGGTTAGGCTTATCAGAATACCAAGTGAGAAATAAAAGAAGTTTAATGAGACATTTTATATTGGTATTTTGCGCCTATACTTTTATTCAATGGCATCGTTTGACAGGGGGATTGAGAAGGCAATGGGGAAATAAACCCTTAAATACTTTTGCAGAGGCATTGGAAGCGTTTCGGACGGCAGTATCTTTTCGTTTCTTTCAATGGTTAAAAGATAATGTGGAAGTATTTAGCTTATATAAAGCAAGTTTAGGGTTTATTTGGGCATAATTTTTGTCTAAGTACCGTTATTAGCTAAAGGCTCAGAAATTGTCGAGCAAATTTTAGAAATTAGTCAGCGAGACTACCTCGTTTCTCCTCAAGATAACCGCCCTGTATTGTTATCATTGATGGAATCTGACATTCATCGAGTTATTGCACCCATCACTATTACCGCATGGTTAACAGTGGATGAGTTTCGTTGGGAAAAGTATATCCCCCAGATACCTCGTGATTTAAACTATGGTTTAGTGACTCAATATCCCGAAGCTATTTGTGCTTATGGGGCATTTATGGGTAATTTTAACCGCAATCAATTCCTTAATCTCCTCTCCACAACTACGATCGAAAAATGTGGTTTACTGGCAGGGAAAGAAGCTAATCGTCAAATACAAGAGTTAAAAACCAGAAGATTCTTAAAACATCATAGAGTTCGATGCCGAAGGCACAGCTACGCTGCACGAATTTTTAAGACAGAAATTTTGAGTTTCGATCAACATTTTCCGTAAAAATACTAACTTCTAAGAAATCACTAATGATTAATCATCTCAAAGATTTAGCACGTTGGTTGTATCCTAAACCTACTGTTAATTATTTATCAGATCATAGAATCGTTTTAATCACATTTCCCCAATGGCAAGAAATAGAACATGATAGGGAGCATCCGACGATCGACTTAACTTGTATTATGCTCAAATCAGAAGATTCAGAAGTTCCATACTACGTTAGAGAGCCTTTATTTACTATAGTAGATGAATATCAAGACTATATAACTCAGATCTTGCATCAGTACAATTACACCAAAGAGACAGAACGGAAAAATCAATTTTAGGAGTTTTAAAATCAATTAGATCTCTTGCAAAATTATAATGAACATAAAAAGATGATAGGATAAGACAAAATATTAGCAATCGCCTTTAATTTAATTAAAGAAAATAAGTGCCTTTATACAGTTAATCATAATTCTTGCTTATATAATTCTCAACCTAGGAAAGTAAATACCCATTGGCGATAAAATACACAAATTAATTTACTGGATTCTTTAATATAGTTCTTAAATAATAGCTATGTCTTTTTTCACTATTTCATAGTTATAAATTCCCGCAATTAAGTTGAATCTTAACCCAAATCTTTTTCTTTTATTTCTATATTTTTCTGATAGTATTCTAAATATTTTAAGTTTTCTATTTACATGTTCAATTACGATTCTTTGTCGATTTAACTCTCTATTTTTTCTTTTTTCTTCTTGGGTTAACTTTCTTTTTTTTGTTTTCTTTTTTGGTATTTCGCTTAATTTATGAATTTTTTCTATACCTTGATAACCTTTGTCTACTAAACACTTTATTTTTTCACTTAATGGTAATCTACTGTTTTTAAAAATTTTAAAATCATGTTCTCTTCCTCGTCCATTTACATAACAAATTATTTCCAAGGTATCTTTATTAACTACTAATTGTGCTTTAAATGTATGTTCCTTCTTTTTGCCACTATAGTAAATTTTTTGTCTTTTTTTTGGTCTTTCGATTGCTATTTCAGTAACATCTATTAATACTGCCTTAATTTCATTCTCTTTTTTTATCAATTCTTTTTTACCACCTAGGGAAAAATAACCTGATTTGAGCAAGATTTTTTCAATTTTATGAACTGTTCTACAAACCGTTGATTCTGAGATATTCCAGTACTCTGATATGTGAAAATAAGTTCGATATTCTCTCAAATATTCCAAGGTTACTAAAATCTGCTCGGACACTGTTAATTTGCTTTTCCTTCCTCTTTTGTGATTGTTTTGTTCTTTTTTGACTATTTCTACTAAAAGATTATAGGTTTCTTTTTTTACTCCAAATCTCCTTTTAAACTTTTCTGGCTTTAATTTTTTTATTCTCTCAAGTTTCATAATTAAATCTTATACTTAAGGTATCCTCCATCGCCCAAAATTATAGATTATTCTGGTTAATCCTATCTCGTATTTAATTTTGCAAGAGGTCTATTCTTATCACTTTTCCCTGTTCCCTGTTCCCTTTTCCCTCTCTTTACCGAGAATTTATGATAAAGGTGCAAGATCTGAGTATAATGATTGGTTGTTGGTATATTAACCCCACAAGGAAAAAATCTTGGAATGAATATTTATCCCTCACTGAATTCACAGCTAGTAGAATTCACCCTGATTTAGAAGAGGCAAAAAAAACCTTAGATGGGATAAAACCATGTGCAACAGAAAAGAAAAAATATATGTATTTAGATTGGCAACAGTTCAATAAATTATTCACAACTTGGCAGTGGATAGGATTACAGGATTTGGGATTAATTGAAATTATCGATGGAAAAATTATCTATTTATATTAATTCATTCATTGATAAAAAACGGATAACAATGAGTGAATAGGATTAATTTAACTTAATGGATCAAAAAAAAAGCTCAAAGATGTGAAAGAATAGAAGAATAACGAGAACGGAACTTTGAGTTATATTATGTTGTTAGTTTCTTCAGACGAAATCGAAACTTTAATCCTCAAAGAGCCTGTGCCTTTAACAGTACATCCTGCCGCCGTTTATTTGGGTTCTTTAGCTCATGGTAGTCAGCGCACTATCCGCTCTGCCCTCAATAAAATTGCTCGTCTAATCTCTAATAATCGTTGTGATTTGATGACTTTAGATTGGTCAAAGTTACGTTATCGTCATACGGCGGCGATTCGTACTGCTTTGAGTCAACAGTTATCGGCAACTACGGTAAATAAGATGTTAGTGGCTCTGCGAAGGGTTTTACATGAAGCCTATCGCTTGGATTTAATGTCTGCTAATGATTATAGCAAGGCGGTGGACTTGAAAAGTCTCAATGTCAAACCCCAATTACGAGGGCGAACTTTGGCTAGAAACGAAATTCAGGCTTTACTGGCTAGTTGTGAAGAGGAGGGTAAAACTATTTCTTTTCGTGATGGGGCAGTTATTTCTTTGTTACGTTGTGGTGGACTCAGACGTGATGAGTTGGTTAAGTTGGAGTTACAGGATTTAGATTTAGATACTGGAGCGTTACTGATTCGTCACGGTAAGGGGAATAAAACTCGTACAGTTTATCTTAATGAGAAGGCGATCGAGCTAGTTAAACAATGGTTAAGCATCAGAGGATATGAACCTGGAGCTTTAGTTTGTCCTGTGAAACTTAACGGAGAAGTTATATTTAAACATTTAAGCGCAAATGGTGATTCTGTCTATCATTTAATCCGAAGTAGAGCCAAAAAAGCAGGTCTTGCCCATTTTTCCCCCCACGATTTTAGAAGAACTTTCTGTAGTGATTTACTCACTGAAGGAGAAGATGTTTTTACAGTACAAGATTTGGCTGGTCATTCTTCCCCTGTTACCACGAAAAAGTACGATCTCCGAGGTGAAGAAGTTAAACGTAGAGCCGTAAAAAAATTAAAATTTTAGATTTATAGTCATTTCAAATAAGAATAAAACAAAATCAAAACCTGTAACTATTGTTTATCAAAAACTTAGGTTTTTAAAAGTGTCTCAAAGTTAATTAAAACAACTATACCTGATAGATTCGGAGATTTTCGAGTTGTTCATACTGGTTTTGTTTTAGTCGCTGGAATCGAAAAGGCGTTTGGTTCGTGAGTTTTTAGAGTTTTAGCCCAAGACGCTGATCTTGAATATGCCACTAAGGATTCAACTATTGTTCGAGTAATTAAAACTACTGTTGCTCAAAAAATATCATAATTAGACATCGACCATATTTCTCAAAAATATAATTTCTGGAGACATCTATTAAAGAAAAATCCCTCTGAATTATTTACCATTGAATTAATCTATTATTATTATTATGACTTCTATTATTGCTTTATTTAATCAGTCTGGGGGGGTAGGAAAAAGTACTCTGACTATGAATTTGGGTTACTCTTTAATGAAAAAAAAGAAGAAAGTTTTATTATTGGATTTAGATCCTCAAGCCTCTCTTACTACTTTTATGGGTATTGAACCTTATGATTTAGAGAAAACTATCTACAATACCATCATCGATGAGGAGGATTTACCAATTCATCGTCAAATTCACCTTATGGACTTAGTTCCTTCTAATATTAATCTCAGTGGTGCGGAAATTGAATTAGTCTCCGCTCTCATGCGTGAACTACGACTCAAAGAGGCGATCGATCCCTATCTTTCAAAATACGATTTTATCCTTATTGATTGTCCCCCTAGTCTCGGTATTCTCAGTATTATCAGTTTAGTTGCCGCCACTCATCTGTTAGTACCAATTCAATGTCAATTTAAGGCTTTTCAAGGTACTGATTTATTGTTAAATACTGTGGCTCGACTGCGTAAGTCTGTTAATAAAAATCTAGCTTTTGCTGGTTTTATCCCTACTATGTACGATGGTAGAACTGCCCAAGAATCGAGAACTTATGAGGCTATAAAAGAACAATTATCTCCTCTTGCTACTGTCTTTGAACCTATACCTCGTTCTATTGCTTTTGCCGATGCTACGGAGAAAAGAGTACCTTTAGCTGTCTATAAACCAAAACATCCTGCGGTTAAAATTCTCAATCAAATTAGTCAACAATTAATCAAACTATAATTACCCATAACGTTATGGGTAAGTCGAATAAGTCAAACAATTTTTACAGTTTATTGAATCTCTTACAAAATAAAAAGGCTCTTCTACAGTAGTTATGATAAATTATTAGTTAAAAAAGGGAAAAGGGAAGAGGGAAGAGAAAATTGTATTTTAAGTTTATTTAAAATTATAAAATGTCAGAAATAAGAGATTATAAAGACTTAATAATTTGGCAAAAAGGTATTGAAATTGCTGAAAAATGCTATCACCTCACTAAAAAATATCCAAAAGATGAACTTTATGGCATCACTCAACAAATTAGGAGAGCCGGTTCATCTATTCCCGCAAACATTGCCGAGGGTTATGGAAGAAGATATAAAGCAGAATATGTTCGGTTTTTAAATATTTCTCAAGGATCTGTTAACGAGCTAGAAACCCATTTAATTATTTCTGTCAAAGTAGGATTATGTTCAGAAATTGATGTAGAATACATTATTAATCTTTTAAAACAAGAAACTAGAATGTTATCTGCTCTGATTAAAAAATTAGAAAAATAATCTCTTTTCCCTTTTCCCTTTTCCCTTTTTCCTCTTCCCTCTTTTTTTATACTTGATTTGTCATACTCAAAGTAGAAGAACCAATAAAAATATATTTTAGGTAAGAAATTATCAATCTCAATAACCATTGACTATTGGTAAAATGTCTGTTATTTCGTAAGCGTTCAGGGGTTAACGGCAGAATCAAGGTTTTAAGTTTAAGTGCATTAACTCAGTGCTTTCATCCCATTTCATTAAATTGCTGGACTAAATGATGGCTCAAACCCATTTAACATCGTCTCCCCCTGAACGGTTAGGTTATTTCACTTTTGTAAGAAATCTATTGAATCGAACAACATAGTTATTTCAAATAAAGTTGCAACACTTTTTTATCTGAACAATAAGTTTCGTCTTTATTCAAGTTTGTATCATTTTTAATTAAAAATGGCTCTATTTTTAATTGGTTTAGACTAAAATATCCATAAAGTTTATTAATTCTCGATGGCTAAAAATTTGAAATGTCAATAACGATAAATTAATCATGGTAAGCAAAAAAGAACAACCCTATAGCAAATTAAGAGGAGTTGATCTATTACTGGGAAATTCAACAAATCATCAATCAATAAATGAATCTTCTTCAGAATTAGACATTAATCTTATCGTTAAACCACCATCTCAACCAAGACGTTATTTCGATCGTCAGGCATTAGAACAGTTAAAAAGTTCGATCGAACAACATGGTATTTTAGAACCTTTATTAGTGCGTCCATTAGCCGATGGCAAATATGAATTAGTAGCAGGAGAGAGAAGATTACGCGCAGCGATTGAGTTAAAGTTGACGATCGTACCAGTCAGTATTAAAACTTTAACGGATTTAGAAGCAAAACAAATTGCTTTAATCGAAAATTTACAACGGGAAGATTTAAACCCAGTAGAGGAAACAGAGGGGATTCTACAATTACTTTCTATGGGACTAAATCTATCAGCAGATGATGTCATTACTCAATTATATCGAATGCAAAATGAGAAAATAAAAGTTAATGGAAACGTTTCCATTAAAAATGAAACTACTGTGATTATTGAGTTATTTGAATCATTAGGCATGAAATGGGAATCTTTTATTAGAACTCGTTTACCTTTACTGAAATTACCTGATGATATTTTACAAGCTCTCAGAATGGGACAATTAGCTTATACGAAAGCGATCGCGCTCAGTAAAATAAATGATGAAAAGATAAGAGTAGATTTATTGAAAGAATCGAGCGAGCAGAATTTATCAGTGAGGGAGATAAAGGAGAAAGTGAAAGAATTAAGTATAGGAGAAAAACAGACAGCTTCCGCAAAAATTGATATTACGGTGAAACAGATAAAAAAAAAGAAATTGTGGGAAACTGAACCAAAGAAATGGCAAAAGGTAGAGAAGCTGTTAGAAAAGATTAATTTATTGTTAGAGGATTAGGGTGAGCGAAAAAATGGGTGGGATAAAAAACGATTTCTGAGTAAGGAGTAATGAGTAAATACTCATCACTTATAAAATAAAATTGAATTACTATATTTTTATTTTATAAGTGACTAATAATAACTCAGAAATCAGCATTCAACAAAGAACAGAAGATTTTGCCATCAGGATAATTAAAGCATACTCCGAACTTAACAAGCATACATTTTGATGATGGGGTAAAGTATCCACTCAATAGTTAGGGGTAAGGTACGATTAATAGAAATAGTATTAAAAAAAATTATTTATTAGTACTCATTGAAATTATTGTTTAGTTGTGCTACAATGCCCTTAAGAAAATTCCAAGATGTGAACATTAACACTCATTATAAAAAATCAAGTATTTCTTTTATTTTCTCTTGGATTCATTCAAAAATTTTTACTTTTATAATTTTTAATTTTACACCAAGGGAAAATCAAATTGATGAGTACAACTATTTTTAACACAGAGTATATACTATCAGAAGTTATTGGTATTATTAAGGATGATTTACAAGATTTTTTATTGTTTGGTGATGTTGAAACTACTTTAAACTTAGCATTTGGGGATAACTACGATCGTACAAGTACTGATGCGATTTTAACGGCTTGGGGTAAGGGTGATTTCAGCAATTTACCGAAAATTGAGATTGTTAGTAGTAATATCTTAGGTAGTGCTAATGGTGGTTTTGCTGTTTCTACGAATACTATCTATTTATCCGATCGGTTTTCAAAAACAGCTTCAGCAGATTTATTCAGGGCAGTAATAATCGAAGAAATAGGTCATTTTCTTGATGCAAAAGTTAATCAGATCGATACCCAAGGTGATGAAGGAGAAATATTCTCGAACTTGGTGAGAGGGATTACTTTAACGTCTTCATCAGTCTCTGTTCTTCAAACAGAAAACGATCTAGACACAGTGTTGATTAATGAAGAGTTAGTGTCAATAGAAAAATCAACGACTTATACAGGAACTAACTTAGGAGAACTCAATACAGGAATACAGCAATTACTTAGCAAGTTGCAAGCTGGGGTAAATAGTCAAATCTTGGGAGCAAACTTACCCTTATTAGGAACCAAGCTAAATGGTAATCCCAACACTCAATTTATTCAGAATTTACAGAATTATTTTCAAACAGTTTTACAAGGTAGTCATCTATCTGCTATTTCTATACAACAAGCCTTAACCAATGCGTTGGGTGCTTCTGGAGCAAATGTTTTGTTAGAAAATATTACTTTTAACGAAACCACCGATAATCTTGAATTTGCTTTGCGTTTAGGAAAATCCAGTACCAATCCCTTATCATTTACTACCTCAACAGATACGAACTTGGGATTACCTGGCATTGATTTATCCCTTACCGGCTCCGCTCAATCTAACCTGAGTTACGATTTAAACTTCAAATTTGGAATCAACAAAACCAGTGGGTTTTACTTCAGGACAGATCAAACTAATGAATTTTCAGTCAAATTAGACACTACCCTTCCTGGTTTAAATGCTAATGCCAAATTAGGGTTTTTAAAACTAAACGCTCAGGATGCCGGGTCTAAATTTAATGGTCTGTTTGCAGTTGACTTAAAAGATGGTGATGGCAAGGTGCAGTTAACAGAGCTACCATCGTTGAACTTAAGCAGTTTTATTGACCCTAAGTTAACGGGTGCTGCGAATGTCAAATTAGGATTAAAAACGGCATTTGCTCAAAATACTAACTTTCCGACACTGAGTTCTGACTTTACTTTAGACTGGAATTTCAATGGACAAACCCTTGGCACAGGCACTACTCAAAACTTTGGTTCTCTACCAGCAGTTGCGTTCAAGAATGTCGAATTAGATTTAGGCACATTTCTTAATGGCTACATGGAGCCAATACTGAATCGGATCAAAACAATTACTCAACCCATCCAACCTGTCCTTGATTTTTTTACAAAAGAATACGATTTTGAATTTACCAAATTCAGTATATTAGACATTGCGGAGTCATTGGGCGCGATCACGCAATCAGACAAAGACTTTATTGAATCATTGGCAGAAGTGGGGAAACTGGTTAACAGTGTGCCTAGTAGTGGTTTAGCGATCAATCTCGGCAGCTTTAATTTTGGAACTCAGGATATTCGTACTGGTGGCTTTAATCTCGGCAATATCATTCCAACAAACATCACTTCTCAGGATTTGGAAACTCAGCTTAACAGTGATCCCCAAGCCAATAATTTCATCAGTAGGTTGTTAAATATGCCGGGTGGTGGCTTGTCCATGCCAATCCTATCAGATCCAAATGCAGCGTTTGGGCTACTGCTTGGTAAAGATGTTGATTTGTTTAAATACAAATTGCCTCGATTTGATTTTCAGACTGAGTACAGCCAATATTTTCCTTTACCCATAATAACAGCAGTTGGAATGCGGCTGACTGGCAAGTTTGGTGGATTCATTGACTTAGGATTGGGATTTGATAGCAAAGGTTTTCGTGATTATCAATTTTCTGATAAAGAATCAGATATACTAAACGGTTTTTATATTGATAATCCAAGCACTCCAGAAGTTGGCTTTAATATGGGAGTGGAGGCATCAGCAGAACTAAATTTAGGTGTTGCCAGTGCTGGTGGTGGTGGGGGAATTTATGGAGATTTCAAATTTGACTTGAACGATCCAGATGCTGACGGTAAGGTAAGGTTTAATGAACTTGCCTCGTTACTTAGCAATCCCCAGGATTTATTTGAGGCGAAGGGGCAAATAACAGCGGGTTTCTTTGCTTATGCTTCTGTTGGTGTAGGGTATTTAAAAACAACCAAAAGATTTAATTTACCTGAGTTTACCCTTGCAGAATTTAATTGGGGTAAACAAATACCCCCTGGACTAGCTCTGGCAACACTCAGTAGTGGAACATTATATTTAAATGTAGGAATAAGAGCTTCATCCAGAATCGTGGGTGATACGACAGATATTGCAGAAGTCTTTTCACTTAAACATGAGGCGGGGACGGCTACCAGCGAGACGATCGTTATATCTGGGTTTCAGTTTAACCAAACCTATACTAATGTCCAGCAGATTAGAGCTGATGCGGCTGAGAAGGATGACAGAATTATTCTACAAGAAAATATTCTTGTGGGTGCAATCTTAAATGGTGGAAATGGCAATGATGTGATCTCTGGTGGTTCTGGTCAGGATTCCATTAGTGGGAATAATGATCGGGATAATCTTCAGGGTCGTGGAGGTAATGATACTTTGAGAGGCGGTAGTGGCAATGATTATGTTTTAGGTGGTTTAGACAATGATTTCTTATATGGTGATGGGGAAGATGATTTTCTTGATGGCGAAAGTGGAAATGATCGAGTTTCTGGTGGTGCTGGGAACGATATGGTTTTTGGTAATGTTGGTAATGATTCTCTTTATGGCGATAGTAACGAGGATGAACTTTATGGTGATGCGGGTGCTGACCTGTTAGATGGTGGCACGGAGAATGATGTAATCTATGGTGAGGCAGGAATTGATACCCTCAAGGGTGGTGCAGGTGCAGACTTGTTAGACGGTGACACGGAGAATGATTCTCTCTATGGTGATGCCGGGAATGATACCCTCAAGGGTGGTGTGGGTGCAGACTTGTTGGACGGTGGCACGGAGAATGATTCTCTCTATGGTGATGGAGGAATTGATACCCTCAAGGGTGGTGTGGGTGCAGACTTGTTAGACGGTGGCACGGAGAATGATGTAATCTATGGTGATGCCGGGAATGATCTCCTTAAGGGTGGTGCTGGTAATGACTTGTTAGATGGTGGCACGGAGAATGATTCTCTCTATGGTGATGCCGGGAATGATCTCCTTAAGGGTGGTGCTGGTAATGACTTGTTAGATGGTGGCACGGAGAATGATTCTCTCTATGGTGATGGAGGAATTGATACCCTCAAGGGTGGTGTGGGTGCAGACTTGTTAGACGGTGGCACGGAGAATGATGTAATCTATGGTGATGCCGGGAATGATACCCTTAAGGGTGGTGCTGGTAATGACTTGTTAGATGGTGGTACGGATTATAATGATCTTGACGGTGGTGATGGTGTTGATAC
Organism: Geminocystis sp. NIES-3709; assembly: GCF_001548115.1. Classification (GTDB taxonomy): domain Bacteria; phylum Cyanobacteriota; class Cyanobacteriia; order Cyanobacteriales; family Cyanobacteriaceae; genus Geminocystis. The sequence goes on from NZ_AP014824.1 coordinate 32,315, forward strand.
GGTTACATATATCAACTTAACCAGGAAAGTTATTGTTAACATTGATCAGACAAAAGACTATAGCCATACTGACTATCGTTGGAAAGCGTTGGAATATGTATTGTTTTCTGCAAATTACTTTGTTAGTTCGGCTGGATTAGCTCGAACAGATACCTACGATCTTCTCAATAATTTAGAAAATATTATGGGTTCTCAATTTGCTGATCTTCTCATTGGCAATGCTTTTGATAATCAAATCATCGGGCAAAAGGGGAATGATTTAATTGTTGGCAATGACGGCAATGATACTTTAGATGGCGGAGAAGATATTGATGTTGTTGTTTACGGTTATGATCCGGCAACTTCTGTTTATGTCAATCTTGAGCTAAATACAGCAATAGACGGTTACGGTAAAACTGATACTTTATTAGATATAGAATATGCCATTGGTTCTGATGGTGATGATACGTTGGTGGGTAATGGACAGGACAACGTGCTTGAAGGAGAGAAAGGTAATGACTTGATTGAAAGTAAAATTGGGAACGATGTGCTTTATGGTGATGATGGCAATGACTCTCTCTATGGTGAGACGGGAATTGATACCCTTTATGGTGGTTTAGGTAATGACTTATTAGACGGTGGCACGGAAAATGACTCTCTTAATGGCTATGGTGGTAATGATACTCTCTATGGTGGCACTGGTGTTGACAGACTTTATGGAAACACAGAAAATGACCTAATCTATGGAGACGATGATAATGACTTTATTTATGGAGATGCGGGACATGATACTCTCAAAGGTGGTGAAGGAGTCGATCTGTTAGATGGTGGTACAGAAAATGACTTTATCTATGGAGAGGGGGGAATTGATACCCTTAACGGTCGTACTGGTAATGACTGGTTAGATGGTGGCACGGAGAATGACTTTATCTATGGAAATGCGGGAAATGATACTCTCAAAGGTGGTGAAGGAGTCGATCTGTTAGATGGTGGTACAGAAAATGACTTTATCTATGGAGAGGGGGGAATTGATACCCTCAAGGGGAATGTTGGTAATGATCTGTTAGATGGTGGTACAGAAAATGATTCTCTCTATGGTGATGCTGGGAATGATACCCTCTATGGTGGCACTGGTAATGATCTCTTAGACGGTAGTACAGAAAATGACTCTCTCTATGGTGATGGGGGAATTGATACCCTCAAGGGGAATGTTGGTAATGATCTGTTAGATGGTGGTACAGAAAATGACTCTCTCTATGGAGAGGGTGGAATTGATACCCTCAAGGGTGGCACTGGTAATGATCTCTTAGACGGTAGTACAGAAAATGACTCTCTCTATGGTGAAGGAGGAATTGATACCCTCAAGGGTGGTACTGGTAATGATCTCTTAGACGGTGGTACAGAAAATGACTCTCTCTATGGTGAAGGAGGAATTGATACCCTCAAGGGTGGTACTGGTAATGATCTCTTAGACGGTGGTACAGAAAATGACTCTCTCTATGGTGAAGGAGGAATTGATACCCTCAAGGGTGGTACTGGTAATGATCTGTTAGATGGTGGTACAGAAAATGATTCTCTCTATGGTGATGCTGGGAATGATACCCTCAAGGGTGGTACTGGTAATGATCTGTTAGACGGTGGTACAGAAAATGACTCTCTCTATGGTGAAGGAGGAATTGATACCCTCTATGGTGGTGCAGGAAATGATCTGTTAGACGGTGGCACAGAGAATGATTCTCTCTATGGTGATGCTGGGAATGATACCCTCAAGGGTGGTTTAGGTCAGGATACTCTCATTGCTGGGGCAGAAAATGACCGAGGTGAGGGCGGAACTGAGGGAGACTATTTACGAGGAGAGGTGGGGAACGATACCCTCTATGGCAATGATGGCGATGACGTTATTGTGGGAGGAAATGAACAACAACCCCTCACTTTTGGTGATAATGATTTCCTTAGTGGTGGTAATGGTAATGATATTCTCAAGCCGGGTTGGGGGGATGATATTGTTGATGGTGGAGATGGTATTGATACCTTGATCCTTGATTACTCCACTTTACCCACTCAGGCGGTTAATTGGGTAGGTTATGAAGAAGGAACTTCTAATTATGATGCCTATGTAAGTAATGCTTATGGAATGCTCACACCTATCAGAACTTCTCTCAATACTGCTTACAGTTACCGAACTACTATTTCTGCTGATGGTACAACGATCGCTGTTTTTGGATACCTAAAAACTTCAGATACTGATGCTCTGGGTATTCCGGGATTGTGGGTACAAAAAATTAATAGCCTTGAACCCCCTGTGCAGATAATGAATTACAGAGGTGGTGATGTCAAACTTTCTGGAGATGGCAGTAAAATAATTTGGTATGAACAGAGCAGTGTTTGGACTGCTAATGCAGACGGTACTCAAGTTAAAAGATTAACTAGCTTAAGTTATTTAGATTATAGTTTTACCAGTGGAGAAGGAGAACAATCCACAACTATTTCTGCTGATGGAAAAACTATTGCTTGGGCAAGATACAAAGATTCAAAAACAACTATTTATATTGCCAATTTTGATGGAACGAATCAAAGAACCATTCAAGTAGATAGTTACGTAAATAGTTTAGATTTATCTGATAATGGTTTTAAAATTACTTGGGCTATTAATTGGGGTGGCGTTTGGGTTGCCAATACCGACGGGAGTAATAAACGAGAACTGTCAGGAGATCTTAGTGCTTATAATTTAGTTTCTTCAATTTCTGGTGATGGTGCTATAGTTGCTTGGGTTGGTACTCAGACGGGTGTCTATGCCGCTAGAACTGATGGCTCTCAACGGTGGCTGGTGCCAAACACAGAGAAGGTATATAGTTTTGGTATTGATTCTCTTTCTTATGACGGTAAACGAGTTGTTTTGGATAGTTCAGGTGAGGGAGTTTATGTCGCCAGTGTTGACGGAGCAGAGCCTCTCACTTTAATTTCTTCCGATATTTTTAGTGGTGGAATTCTTGAAAGTCCATCATTGTCTAACTATGCGGACATTGGCGTTCGCTACAATTCCTTTAACCTGAGTACGGGTAATGGGGAAATTAACACTTGGGGACCGAGTCGAGTTAAATATAGCAGTGTTGAGCAATTTAATATTACTGGAACTGCTTATGGTGATGATTTAAGGGGGGGCAATCTTGACGATACCCTCACGGGGGGAGACGGCGGTGATACCTTAACTGGGGGAACCGGAAATGATACTTATGTATTAAAAGCTCTAACAGGAGGAGGTAGTCTAATCAATGATCTTAGTGGCACAGATAAACTCGACCTGTCAGATATTAATCTTATCTTAGGAGTTCCCTCCACATCAGGGAACGGAATGCGTCGGGCAGGAACTACCCTATTCATTGACCTGAATAAAGACGGTGTTGCAGGGAATAATGATCTGCGTATTGATAATTTCTTCAATGCAACGGGGACATCAGCAGGAAGTGGGTTTATTGAAACTGTAGATAATTTGGTTGGCAGTAATATCGTTGCTAATTTACAAATAGGCAATGACACCATTACTGGTAGTGCTGAGGATGATCTCCTCGATGGTTGGTTGGGGAATGACCAACTCAAAGCTCTAGCCGGTAATGATACTTTACGGGGACAAGATGGCAATGATGTTCTGGATGCTGGGGAAGGGAATGATCTTCTTCAAGGTGGTAATGGCAATGATACCCTTGCACCAGGTTGGGGGGATGATCTTGTTGACGGCGGTGCAGGAACGGATATTTTAGTTTTGGATTATTCTAATTTGAATACTCGAGCGGTGGCTTGGACAACTTCAACACGGAAGGATAATCTCTTTACTTCTGATTCTTATGAGTATTCGACTTTTATTGCTAATGCTTATGGTCTCGGAACTCCTGTAAAACTAAGAGATAGTAACTATAACTCCAGTGATCTTTTTGCTCTTTCTGGTGATGGTACAACCTATGCTTATTTTAACACCGATGGTTACAACTATGATAATCCAGAGTTTGGTTTATGGGTTGGAAAAACTGATGGTGGTAGTCCTATCAAAATTGATAATAATGATTATTACTATAGTTATGGAATTTCTCTATCTAGTAATGGGAATAAAATTGCTTGGAATAGCGACGGTATTTATGTAGCGAATGGTGACGGAACGGGAAAAGTAGCACTTCCGAATAGTTCTAGTGCTTATGGTAATTTTATCCTTTCTGGCAATGGTAATCAAATTGCTTGGACTAATGGCAACACATTGTATGTAGCGAACACTAATGGTACAAACATTCGCAAAATTACACAAAATAATGGTGAAAACATCTCACTATCTGAAGATGGTTCCCAAATTATCTGGCAAGGGTATCAGGGAGATAAATATGGTGTTTGGTATGCTAATACGAATGTTGATTTGCCTATGGTGAAAGCCTTCAGAGGTGGTAATTCCTCAGAATTTGTTAGTATTATTCATAGTAATGGTATAAAAGCAATTTGGGCAGATGGTAGCTATGGTAATTTTTTAGCGGTGGGAAGTGTTGGTTCTTCTGAAATCCAACAAGTAGCAGGTGCTTATAACTTATCTCAAAACTTTAAAGATTATTCTGTTTTGTCTGATGATGGAGCAAAAGTTGCTTTTATTAAACTTATAGGCTATCAAAATCCCATCAATTCTCAGGATGGCTTGTATGGCTTGTATGTAGCAGATTCCTTCTTAACGGGAACGGCTACTTTAGTGACTACAGTGAAGCGTGATATAGATGAAAATCCATATGCTCTAGGTAGTAGTTTTGGTATAACTAATCAGTTATCTTTATCTTCCTATGTGGACATTGGTGTTCGCTACAATTCCTTTAATGTTAGTACTGGTACTGGTGAAATTAACACTTGGGGACCGAGTCGAGTTAAATATAGTGATGTTGAACGATTTAATATCATTGGTACTCGTTATGGAGATGACTTGCGTGGAGCGAATTTGGGAGATACTTTAATGGGAGGAATTGGTAATGATACTATTACTCCGGGCTTAGGAATTGACTCTGTTGATGGGGGAGTGGGTAATGATTTATTGGTAATTAATTACTCTACTCTTACCAGTAATATTACCAGTGTTATTGGCACAACCATAAATACTATAGGTGATGGTATTAACAACATTATTACTTACAGTAATTTTGAAATATTTAATGTTGTCACAGGTTCAGGTACAGATAAAATTAACGGTGGTGTTGGGGATGATACTATTAACGGTGGTAGCGGTGCTGACACTATGGTGGGAGCTAATGGCAACGATATTTACCATGTAGATGACATTGGCGATCGAGTAGTCGAAGCCCTAAATGAAGGTACAGATTTCATCAATAGTTCTGTCACCTATACTCTTAGTGTTAACATCGAAAATCTTATCTTAACAGGTACTGGAAACATTAACAGTACTGGTAATACTCTTAGTAACCTTATAACAGGTAATATTGGGAATAATAACCTTAGTGGTGGTGATGGTAATGATACCTTAACCAGTGGACGGGGTAACGATACCCTCAACGGTGGTACGGGGGGTGACAGTATGACAGGTGGTAGAGATAATGATATTTACTATGTGGATAACACGGGTGATCACGTCGTAGAATTATCTAATGAAGGTATAGATACAGTTAATTCCACTATTACTTATACTTTAGGGAGTAACATCGAAAATCTGACGTTAACAGGTACTGGAAACATTAACGGTACTGGTAATACTATTAATAACCTAATTACAGGTAATAGTGGTAATAATAACCTCCGTGGTGGCGATCGTAATGATACCTTAATCGGTGGTATAGGAAATGATACCTTAATCGGTGACACGGGAAATGATATTTACTATGTGGACAATACGGGCGATCGAGTTGTCGAAAATAGCAATGAGGGAACGGATACAGTACGATCGACTATTACCTACACTCTGGGAACAAATGTAGAAAATCTGGTGTTAGAAGGCACGGGGAATGTTAACGGTACAGGTAACACTGACAATAATAGTATTACGGGTAATAATCTTGACAACCATCTCACTGGTGGAGATGGTAATGATACTGTCAATGGACGTGGTGGTAATGATACTCTTACCGGTGGTATAGGAAATGATTCCATGATTGGTGGTATAGGAAACGATAGTTACTATGTGGACAGTACAGGCGATCAAGTCTTAGAATTATTGAGTGAAGGTGCAGATACTGTTCGATCGACTATTACCTATACTTTAACGACTAATGTAGAAAATTTAGTATTGGAAGGAACAGCAAATATCAACGGTACGGGTAACACTCTTAATAACTTAATTACTGGTAATACTGGCAATAATAACCTCAGTGGAGGAGATGGGAATGATACCCTTAACGGTGGTAGTGGTCACGATACTTTAATTGGTGGTATTGCCAATGATTCCATGATAGGTGGAACAGGAAATGATACCTACTATGTGGACAGTACAGACGATCGAATCCTTGAAAATCTCACAGAGGGTACAGATACAGTTCGATCGACTATTACCTATAATTTAGGAACAAATGTAGAACATCTAATCCTACAAGGAACAGGAAATATCAATGGTATAGGAAACAGTTTACGTAACAATATTACGGGTAATAATCTTGACAACCATCTCACTGGTGGGGATGGTAACGATACTCTCAATGGTGGTGCTGGGAATGATACTCTCATCGGTGAATTGGGAAATGATAGTCTTATAGGTGGTAGTGGTAACGATACTTTAATTGGTGGTATTGGCAATGATTCCATGATTGGTGGTATCGGTACTGATTATTTCCGTTTTAATTCTAGTGGTGAAGGAATCGATGCCGAAGGCACGCTGCGCGCCCGAATTACTGATTTTAACGTTATTGATGATACTATTTTGATTCGTCGAGATGGTTTTAGCGGTGGTTTATCATTAGGTACTTTACCAGTAAATCAATTCCGTGTAGGTTCATCGGCTACCACATCTTCTCAACGTTTTATCTATAACTCTAGTAATGGTGCATTCTTCTTTGATGTGGATGGTAATGGTGCAACGGCGGCGGTGCAATTTGCGACTTTAAATACTGGTTTAGCTTTGACTAATGCTGACATTCTCGTGATTTAAAGTTCGTAGTTACCTGAATTCGATCTAAGGTGATGTCAAGGTTTTTTCTGTCGAACTCAGGTATTATAAATAAACATCCTATCTTTTTATACTATTCTCAAACTGTCGTAAAATATCCCCCAAAGAGCCCAAACCCTTATATTTATCAGGAAATTGTTGAAGTTGAGAAATAATCGGATCCAGTAAACTATCCTTTACACTACCCCGACTCGCTTTTTCTATTTGCTCGGCAATATCCGATAAAGTTGAGTTTGGCTGTATTCCAGTATTAAATCTACCTAAATCTTGTGGTTTAATGGGAATTGCCCCCCCAAATAAATGTTCCGTTGACTTGTTCCACTCATGAGTTACCATTTCCGACAAATCCTTTAATAACAAAGGCTTTCCACGACTTGAGGGATGTTTATAAGAACCTAATTTGGTAAACAGAAAATTACTTTGCTCACCCACCAACGGACGTAAATCATTCAACCAATAGCCAAAATCAGAACTCAAAAATTCGGGAATCTTCACTCTTTTTACCCCGGAAGAAGCACTACCCCTCTTACCCTTTATCCTAACCATCAAATAAAAAATATCCTCTCCTTCCTCCTGAAGATGCTTTTGAAGATCGATCGACTCATCAATCTTAATTTCGGCAATTTCACTCAAACGTAAAGGAGTATAAACCAATAAAGAAATCAACAAATATCTTTGCCATGACTTAATTTGAGCCATTAAATTGGGAGTATTTTCATCAGAAACATTAGAGGCACAACAATTACGCAAATAATTAATTACCATTAGCACCTGAGATAAACTTAATTCTTTCTTCCCCTCAATGGGTTTATTTCTGTGAAGATATTGTTCACGAGTTTGAGCTAAATATTGACGTAAGTCAGAAATATTATCAATTACACTCTCCGACAACTGCTCATAATAACGAGCCACAAAAATAGCCGCCGAAATCACATTCAAAGCCCATCCCAAACCATTACCTCGCTCTTGATAACCCCAATCAACAAAACCTTTTAGCTTAATAATATTTGTTATATCTTTCAAGCAAACATCAGATAAACTAACACCCTGACAACGATGTAACCAGCCCAAAAAATAGAGAATAATCGACAAATAACTTTTAACAGTACAATCACTAAGCCTTTTCTCCTCCCTTTGTGCAAAACAAAGTAAGTTTTCAATCTCCGACTTCAGTTGTGAAGAAATCAGATTAAAGTTTAGTTTAATTCCAGTGCCTCGATTATTACTACCACTGTTTCTTGAAGATATCCCAAACTTTTCTAAGCTAACCTTTTTCTCATCAGAGGCAACAGATAACGAATTATCCTTTAACTTAGTACCATCGTTTAAACTAACCGTATTCTCATCAGAGGCAACAGATAACGAATTATCCTTTGACTTAATACCATCGTTTAAACTAACCGTATTCTCATCAGAGGCAACAGATAACGAATTATCCTTTGACTTAATACCATCTTTTAAACTAACCGTATTCTCATCAGAGGCAACAGATAACGGATTATCCTTTGACTTAATACCACCTTTTAAACTAACAGTATTCTCATCAGAGTCCGCCGTTAACGAATTATCCTTTGACTTAATACCACCTTTTAAACTAACAGTATTCTCATCAGAGTCCGCCGTTAACGAATTATCCTTTGACTTAATACCATCTTTTAAACTAACAGTATTCTCATCAGAGTCCGCCGTTAACGGATTATTTCCCAAATTAATACTATTTTTCTGAGCATCCGCAATAGTTAACAGATTTTCCCCCGATTCAATATTATCTTTCGATTTTTCCTGTATTTCTTCTATAGAAGAAAGAGAAGAAAACCCCAATGATTCATCCCCTAACGTCATACATAAAAAATCAATAAAACGAATCAAAACACTACGATAATATGTCAAAGTAGTTTTGCGCACCGGATAATTTTGCGAGTGACTAAACAAATCAAGCATTCTCCTTCCATTGTTGAGAAAAGCAATCACAGGAATCGTAGAAAGACACAAACTCAAATTACTCCTAATATCTTGACGAGAAAAGCCCAACTCAGGAAGAATATATTCAGAAAATACCTTGGCTAAACTTCCCTTGAGTCGAGGATGAGCCGTACAAATTGAACTGTTATTCCATAACAACATCCCATCCTCTAAATTTTTTAAACGCACTTCCATAGATTTAGTGATAAACAAAAATTAATAAAAATAGACAAAACCAAAAAAAAAGGTTAATATCAAAAAAAGACTAAAGAACTTAATAGCAAATATGCAAATAATTAATTATTCTCCATAATGGCATTTTCCATAAATAAATATTTAATAGTGTTAGGGTATATGAATTCGGAATAAAAGATAAATAATTGCCAATTATTTATAGGATAAGGCTTCTTGAAAATATTTCGTCTGAAATTGCCACAAAGCCCCCCACAGTGACAACTATTAAACCATTACAGCATTGGTAAATCAAGGTATGAAAATAAAAACCTAATAATTTAAAGTAAGTAAGCAAAATTAATTGACTGATTTTATTCTATTTAGCTAACTCAAAGAACTTTATAGCATACTTTCACAAGTTCGATCAATAGCATTGCTTAATCAAGATAAACAATAAAGTTGTTGGGGAATAACCCTTCAGTCGATCGTCACTATACATTTAATCTCTAGTTTACTACCAATGAAAACTTCTTGAGAAATGTATTTTGAGAATAAAATTACACAACTATACATTTAATCTCTAGTTTAGCACCAATGAAAACCATGGCAAAAAAAGCAGTTAAAAGTATGCGAGGGATAGGAGAATCCTATGATCAAGTTAAACAAAGATATTCTATTTGCCTCACCCCCACGGCGCATGAAAAACTAAAATATTTCGCCCAAAAGAAAGGAGTTTCTCTGAGTGAATTAATTGAAAAAATTGCCCGAACTACAATTTTTCTTGATTAAGCAAAATCCTATTGATAAAGATATAAATAGACATTTTTATCTTTCAGTAATGAAATTCTATTTCCTCGATAATTCTCTATTATATCTTCTCCTTATTAACCATAACTTTTGTATATTTACTGATCATTTTTCTCACCATAATTTCTTGATAAAATTATATTTTCGACTTGAAAATAAGAAAATATTTTTATTGATCAATCAAATATTTTATAAAATAAATTCCTAAGACTGTGAATAAATATAAACATTTTTCTCCTAAGCAACTTAATTCAATTATTTTCAAGTCTTCTCTCCTCACTCTTTTAGGTGTTACACAACAAAAAACCTATTTTTACCTTATAAATACCCCAGATATTATTTATAAGATTGTAAAAATAAAAGCTCTAAATCCCATAATTGATAATGGTTTTATCAATTTTTATTTAAAAGCTATTGACTCAAGAAAGGCAATTAATAATCCCTCGATTACTTTCTTTATTATTAATAAGTATTTAGCTATGATTTATTCTTTTTGTTATTTTCTAATAGTTGAGGTATTAAATAACACTTCACAATCTTTTTTTGTAGGTTATTATTGTATTTATAAGATGTTTTTAATTGTTTAAGTTTCAATTTTCAATTAACTTTAAATTTTTAATATCTAAGGCAATAATTCATTATTTATCAAAAATAAAATAATAGCAAATAATCATGAAATTGCTGTTGTTTCTAAATAAGACTTTTGTTTGTTATAACCATCGAGTTAAAACCCATTTTTGAAGGGCTTTAACAAGCAAGAGTAAAAATCTTTGGTAGTCCTAAAAATGTAGTGATTTGAAAATGACTGCACATGGTTTCAGAGCAAAAAATCACTCCTTCTACACCACTACCAAATCTTTTTTACTCTCTATTAATTTAATTATCTTACTAAGGAGTAATATATTATGAAATTTAAAAATGCTTATGATCTGATCCACGGTTTCAAAGATCATCTATTTGTTCAATATCCTTTTGATGAAGCCAAAACTAGATGGAATCAACTTCAAACTGCTGTAACAAGATACACAATCAAAGGTTGGGGATTCCATTTTACACCGGATGATACTAAGTTACGGAAGCTCAATGCAGAACTATTGAAAAAAGCATGGTCTTTTTTGACAACCATTTCTGTTGAGACTTTTATTCATGATGGTCTTAATGCTCAATGTAAGGGTTTTAATTATTTTGATGTTTCTAATAAGACTAAATATACTTATCGATGTGCTTTGAATAAAAGTATTGAATTTGGTAAAAGTATTGAATTTGGTAAAAGTACTGAATTTGGTAAAAGTACTGAATTTGGTAAAAGTACTGAATTTGGTAAAAGTACTGAATTTGGTAAAAGTACTGAATTTGGTAAAAGTACTGAATTTGGTAACAATATTGAATTTGGTAAAAGTATTGAATTTGGTAAAAATATTGAATTTGGTAAAAGTATTGAATTTGGTAAAAGTACTGAATTTGGTAACAATATTGAATTTGGTAAAAGTATTGAATTTGGTAAAAGTATTGAATTTGGTAACAATATTGAATTTGGTAAAAATATTGAATTTGGCAAAAGTATTGAATTTGGTAACAATATTGAATTTGGTAAAAATATTGAATTTGGTAACAATATTGAATTTGGTAAAAGTGCAGAATCTCATTGTAACCCTGACTGTATTCCTTTTAAATTACGACGTGGGTATGGTCGGGTGTCCGATAATCCTGTCATATATCGACCTTTTATGGGTGAATACGGTCTCAAGGAATCTCAGTTAACCGAGGGATTATTAACTCAACTTTCTGAATTCAAAAAGTTTAGAACTCAAAAATATTATCCGAGTCGTGTAGAAAAAGCGGTTCGTCAAAGTACGATCGATACTCAGAATCGGAGTTTACTTTTGATCTTCGGTTGGCGAGTCAATATTCTCGGAGAAGATATTAATTCCCTTTCTCTGGAAACATTAATACCGGCAAAGCCTTTAAGTGCTAGTGTTCAACAGCTTAAAGAGGTGCAAAAGTATGTGGAGTCTTGGTTATGTGATTTGATGAGTTTTTTGCATACTGAACGCCAAATTGATAGTGCCGCTACTATGATGAACTTTTTGTTCTGTCTATTAGCTCTAGCTAAGTTTCATTATCTACCTTTTAATGACAATGATAATTATGTACAGGTGCCTGTGATTCGTTTTTTACGGACTCGTATTAATCAATTAGTCAAGGAAAAAGCAACCCAAGATTCCGTGGCTGATATGTCCAAAAAATGGATGGAATTACCTATGTTTCGAGATGAGGTGCTTGAACCTTTGAGACTATGTTGTCGTCGCCGAAAAAACTGCGGTGATATGCGTTCTTTATCCGCGGTGGCATGGAGTATTCAAGGTTATATGATGGTGGGGAATTTAACTTATATGCCCCCTCGTCGTCAGGAAGAGTTGCGAGATTTGAGAATGGCTGTTTCCTGTCCAATTAAACGCCCGGCTAATTTACCCGTTGATGGTTTGGTTCATCCTCTTCCACCAGATCGTTATATCGGCAAAAACCGTTTCTATGGTTTTTTACACCGTGACGAGTCGGGGGTATGGTACAGGGATATGACTCCTGAATCTTATAAGACGGGTGACATTTATGGACATCAAATCTTGGAAATTCCCAATATTAAGTTTTCTGACGGTTATTGTTTCTATGATTACATTGAGATGTGGCTTTATGGTTACTATTATGCTCCTAATGGGGAGTTAAAGGCTAATGGGGCAAAATTTGACCCCACTGCTTCTTTTCTGCCTCGGATACTGGAAACTCGTTCTTTGTACAATCCCAACCATGATTTTGTTTTCTGCCAACAAAATAGTCGTAAGTTTAGGGCTACTAATCTGGGTAAGTTTTTTACGAATCTATGTCATACTTTAACGGGAATTCGAGTACATCCCCACCTTCTACGAGATATATATGCTACATATTATTTGGATCTGGGGTCTAGTGATGCCTTGATCCGTTCTCTGGCTTACGCTATGGGACACAGTGTTGAAACTTTACGCAAAATCTACGATCGTCGTCGCCCCGCCCAAAAACGTCAGGCGATTCAGAAGGCGGTCATTGATTTTTTTCAACAACCCTGGAAAGATTCGTAACTCATAAGCACTCGACGCATTTAATCTTCCTGTTTTAAGCTCTAAATCTTTTACTGTAAAGGGTTCACAATAGCAAACTGGATGCGTACTAGCTTATTAATTTTTCCTTTTCTTCATCCCATTACTTTATCTGTAGTGGGATTTCCTATATATCCCTCTTTTGTCACTTTCTGATTTTAACTATTATTAAATATTTTTACAGTGCTTGGAAACTAAGAATCAAATTATACTACAGAGTAAAATTTACTAATTTAAAGTTTCGGTCGATTTTATAGTATTAAATATCGGTTAGATCGATTGATATATAACAGCTCCAGAATTTATAAATTGCAAGTGTTTGCGGAGTTTGACAAAAGAGGGGTAAAGCATAACGAGGCATATTCTTAGCGCACTGTGTTTATGTCTAAAAATTATTCAGATATATATTTTATCTTGTTTTAATTTCTAATTGATGATACTACCTAATAGAAGAATTATATCTTAATTTTTTTCATCCATTTGTCAAAGTACTGTTAACGTTTTGAATATCTGAATTAATTTTTTATTTTTTATGTTTCAAGATAATTCTACTGTTTTTTTTGATAAAAATATTATCTATGTAACAGGCTTACCCCGTGCGGGTTCGACTCTTTTGTGTCAACTGTTAGGGATTCATTCTCATATCTATAGTATAGGTCACAGTTCACCTCTGTGTCCTACTCTCATGAAATTACGTTCCAGTCTCAGCGAAAATCCTTTTTTACTTTCCCAACTAGATGTTAATTTCGATCTCACTTACCAACGTTTAATTAATTCTTTTCGTGGCTTTATTAATGGTTGGTTTCGAGAAACGCCACAATCATGGGTGGTAGACAAAAATCGAGGATGGTTACATCATCTTGAAACAGTTTATTCTTTAGATCCTAATTTTCGTATGCTTGTTTGTGTAAGAGAATTAGGGCAGATTTACGGTTCTATTGAAGCACAACATCAAAAAACAATCTTATTAGATTTTCCTGACAATCTCGCTAGTTTATCACCGTTCGATCGAGCCGATAAACTTTTCAATAATAGTGGAGTTATTGGCAATCCTCTCCATGCCATGGAAGTTGTACAAGATTTGAACAGTGAACTTCAGCAACGTCTTTATTATGTCGTATTTGAACATTTAATGATAGAACCTGTTACCGTAATGAAAAATATATATGAGTGGCTAGGATTATCCCCTATTTCTTTTAACCCTCAACAATTACCCGTAAAATCCTCTGAAAGTGATAGTCACTATCATTTTAAATATCTTCATCGCACCTATACTCAAATTAAACCTCCAAATTCTCATGTCATTCCCAAACGTATTCAGTCTGAACTATTTAAAAAATATGCTTGGTTTTATCAAACCTTTTATCCCGGATTATTAAAACCTGAGTTAACTGTCAGAAACCTTTAAAAATAATGTTTTCAAGAGAGAGAGCAAAAAAATAAGCTAAGACGCATTTAAGTTGCATTAATCAAATTTCCCTTATTCTTAAATTTTTTACTCCAATTTATTTCTAATTGATTCTCATTTAATAATCTTCTAATTGTTTTTTCTAATTGTTCTACATTTTGAAATTCTCGGTTAGCTATATATTCTTTTGCTGAATGCCATACTAATTCTATTAAATTATAATCTGGACTATAAGGAGGTAAATATTCCAATATTATATTCGGCAATTCCTTCTCTATTTTTTCTATTATCTCTTTCTTTTTATGAAAACTAGCATTATCTAATATTAGTACTATTTTTGGTCCTATTTTTTCAAAATCTTCTTTTTTATTTCCCTTCTTTATCCATTCTTCTTTTATTTCTTCATTCAGTTTCTTTAACTGTTCATAAAATGTCATAGAATCTCCTTTTTTAATTACATAACATACTCTTTTTTTATCTGAGTATCTTAAGCCACCCATCATATTTACTCTCCCTCTTCTTCTTATACCTTTGACAGTTTTTCTCTTACCTTTTTTTGTCCATAATTCTCTTCTTATTACTCTTAAACTAAACCCACATTCATCCCAAAACCATATCTGTAAATCATTTTCTCTTTCTTTACTTAATCTTATATATTCTTCTATTTTTTCTTTAAATAATTCTCTTTTTTCTGGATCTTGTTTATCTTCTAAACTATATTTTGACCAAATATAGACATATTTATTTTTTTTAATATCCTTTGTATTTGAGATTTACTTAACTTAATACCAGTTTCTTTTTCTAAGTGTTCCGATAATCTTTTTCCTGTCCAACGACCAAATTCATATCCAAAAGCACTCGGTTCTATATCTACTACTTTTAATAATAATTTTCGATATTCTGGTGTGGCTTTGTGATAATTTCCTTTTCTACTTTCATTCTGTAAACTTTCTATATTATTAGGGTTTCCATGAACTGCCCAATATGCAACTGTTCGAGTAGAGCAACCTAAAAAATCTGCGATTTCTTGGTAATTTTTACCATCATTTTCTAATAAAAATATTAAAATTCGTTCTCTGACTTCAGCTCTATCTTCTTTTTTTAAAGCATTTTGTAAATAATGTTTTTCTTCTAGTGATAAGAAATTTTTAATAGGCATAATTAAGATTAACAAATTTATTTGTGTTATTATGATTATAGACTATACAAGTGCGTCTTAGCTTAACCTAAATTGATGAGAATTTATTGTATTTTAAATTATGACCAGTGTAATATAAGTTTATTTCCGCATACAATACCTTCGCCAAAATGAAAGAGGAAAATAAAACTTGATGTCAACAGAGCTTTTGTAAGAAACTAGGTAAAATCAAAGATCAATTTCTACAACAGCATCGTGATAAATATTTTAGCATTATTAACTTGTCTCACACTGCACATAGACAACACAAGTTTGAAGCAACTAGGTTGCATAATTCAGGGAATGTTCGCTATGACGGGTAGAGTTACCATGTTAGGTATCTCAAGATGGACGGGAAAGGGAGGAAGTTACCGAACGATTCAACGGTTTTGTCATAGTCCAAAGAATTGGCCAACCCTAATGTGGGTATTTTTTCATAGCCATTGTTTTAACCGTGACGAAAGTTATGCTATCGCAGGAGATGAAGTCGTGACAACTAAATCAGGAAAACATACATACGGTGTTGATTGGTTCTTTTCGAGCTTAACAAACGCTCCTGTCAAAGGATTGTCATTTTTTGTTTTATCTTTAGTGGGACTAGAAAAAAGGGAATCTTATCCCTTACGAATAGAACAAATAATTAAACCGTCCGTTGAAAGTAATGTTAATTCAACTTTACCTCCAATGGTGGGGAAAAGAAAACGAGGTCGCCCAAAAGGCTCAAAAAACAAAGATAAAAGTCAATATACACTTTCAAGTGAGCTATTTCGTATTAAAGGTATGTTATCCGCATTACTATCTATGATTGGTGATACTATTGCTCTGAAATATTTACTCCTTGATGGCAAGTTTGGGCATCATAATGCGGCACAAATGGCATTGCAGATGGGACTACATTTAGTCAGTAAGTTACGTCATGATAGTGCTTTGTATTTACCTTCCCAAGGGGGAAATACTAAATGTAAGTATGGTCTAAAAATCAGTCCCCGTAAACTGTCGGACACGTTTCTACAGTTTCGTAGTATGCAAGGAGATTGGAATTTACAATGTTATCAATTACGGGTACTACATAAAGAGTTTTCTGTGCCTATTAATGTGGTCATTATTTTGAAAACTCATCAGAAAACCCGTGAACAAGGTCATGTAATTTTATTCTCTACAGACCTCACTCTCAACGCCAAAAAACTGGTAGAACTTTATTCATTAAGATTTCAAATTGAGTTCAATTTTCGGGATGCAAAACAATTTTGGGGTTTGGAAGATTTTATGAATGTGTCTCAAATTGCCGTTACAAATATGGTGAATTTGGCTTTTTTCATGGTTAATTTTTCCCAAAAAATATTGCAACGTTTTCGTCGTGATTGTGTGAATGATTTTAGTCTTTTAGATCTCAAAGCCTTTTACCGTGGCTTTAGATACGTTGATGAGTTGATAAAATTGCTTCCCCAAAAACCAGAACCAATTTTAATGTCTCGCATTGTGAATCGACTGGGAAACATTGGGGCAATCCATCCTATTTCTTTTGGGTAACACTCTCTCTTGTTACCAAAAAAAATAAAAAAATTAATTTCTGTGACAAAAAAATTTGACACGGACAACTTTTTATGGTCTTTTTTTGGCGAAGGTATTGG